>WAOB01000048.1 GCA_015521505.1 Nanobdellati archaeon
GGTTAATCTAATTAAAATATTAAAGTTAAAGCATGAAGGTATAGAACCTGAAATTATAAAGGATAAGGTTGTGATAATAATATGAAGATAATAACTATCGGAGATCATGATTTTGTAGTGGGGTTTAAATTCGGAGGAGTTGATGGAATCGTAATAAAAAACAAATCCGAAACATTAAATGTTGTAAAAGAATTGATTGAGAAGAAAAATATTGGTATAATTATTATCCAAGAAAAATTCTATAATGAAGTAAAGGATGTTGTTGATGAACTTCTTGAAGGGAGATTATATCCAGTTATTGTCTCTGTACCTGGTAAAGAAGGAAAAATAACCAAAATGGATGTTTTATCTAAATTAATAAAACGTGCAATAGGAGTTGAGATAAAATTTGGTGAGGAGAAATGATAGGTAGAATAGTAAGAATATCCGGCCCTCTGGTAGTTGCGGATAATATGTCTGGTAGCTTAATGTATGAAGTAGTTAGAGTTGGAGAAGAAGGCTTAATTGGAGAAATAATAAGAATACAAGGGGATAAAGCTATGATTCAAGTATATGAAGATACAACCGGATTAAAACCAGGAGAGAAAGTTGAAAGAACAGGATCACCGTTATCAGTAGAATTAGGTCCTGGCATCGTTGGAACGATATATGATGGTATACAACGTCCTTTAGAAGTTATAAGAGATAAAACTGGATCAATATTTATAAGAAGAGGAATAACCGCTGAAGCTCTTGATAGAAAACGTAAGTGGAATTTTATACCAAAAGTGAAAAAGGGAGATAAAGTTGAAGAGGGTGATGTTTTAGGTATAGTTCAAGAAACATCTCTGGTTGAACATAGAATATTGGTTCCACCTAATATATCGGGAGAAGTTGTTGAAATTGTAAATGAAGGAAAATATACTGTTGAAGATATAATTGCTACGATTAAAACGAAAGAGGGTAATGTCGAATTAAAAATGTATCAAAAATGGCCAGTTCGTGTTCCTAGACCTTTTAAAGAAAAACTTGATCCAACAGAACCATTAATAACAGGACAACGTGTAATAGATTGCTTATTCCCAGTTGCTAAAGGGGGTACAGCATCAGTCCCTGGTCCATTTGGTGCTGGTAAAACTGTTCTAGGACATCAGTTAGCAAAATGGAGTGATGCCGAAGTATTTATTTATATTGGATGTGGTGAAAGAGGAAACGAAATGACAGAAGTTCTTGAAGAATTTCCACATCTTAAAGAACCAAGAACAGGTAAGCCATTGATGGAAAGAACGATATTAATTGCGAACACAAGTAATATGCCCGTAGCAGCAAGAGAAGCAAGTATATATGTTGGAATAACAATTGCTGAATACTTTAGAGATATGGGATACAACGTTGCATTGATGGCGGATTCGACAAGTAGATGGGCAGAAGCAATGAGAGAAATTTCCGGAAGATTGGAAGAAATGCCTGGTGAAGAAGGATTTCCTGCATATTTGGCATCGAGATTATCCGAATTCTATGAAAGAGCTGGAAGAGTAATCTGTTTAGGTAGAGATAACAGAATAGGATCCGTAACAGTTGTTGGAGCGGTATCACCACCAGGTGGTGATTTTACAGAGCCTGTAACTCAAAATACTTTAAGAATAGTAAAAGTCTTTTGGGGACTGGATTCAAAACTTGCAGATAGAAGACACTTCCCAGCTATAAATTGGTTGATAAGTTATTCTCTCTATGTTGATCATGTTAAAGACTGGTGGCATAAACATATAAACGATAAATGGCTGGAACGAAGAAATGAAGCGATGAAAATATTACAAAGAGAAGCAGAATTATTAGAAATAGTTCAACTCGTTGGACCTGAAGCTTTACCTGAAAAAGATAGATGGCTCTTAGAGATTGCTAGAATGATTAGAGAAGATTTCTTACAACAGAATGCATTTCATGAAGTTGATACGTATTGCTCACCGAAAAAACAGTTCGAAATATTGGATATAATAATTACATTCTATCATAAAGGATTAGAGGCTATTTCAAAAGGAATACCGTTTAAAAAATTATTTGAACTTGAGGTTAAATCCGATATTGCAATGTTAAAATATATACCTGAGGATCAATTTGAAGAACATGCTAAAAATATTAGAAAGAAGATTGATGAACAAATAAATTATATAGCTAAGGAGGTTGAAGTATTATGATTGAATCAAAACTTAAGGAATACACATCCATAACCGAAATTTATGGCCCTCTCTTAGTTGTAGAAGGAGTTAGTGATGCAGCCTATGGAGAGATTGTTGAAGTAGAATTACCAACAGGAGAAAAAAGAAGAGGATTGGTTTTAGAATCAGCATTGAATAGAGCAATAGTACAGGTTTTTGAAGGAACTAGAGGAGTTAATATTGGAACTACAAGAATAAGATTTACTGGTGAGGTTGCAAAAATTGGTGTTTCGGAAGACATGCTTGGTAGAATATTTAATGGTTCTGGAAAACCTATAGATAAAGGTCCAGAAATAATTCCGGAAGAAAAATTACCAATCTCAGGTTCACCGTTAAATCCTGCAGCAAGAGAATATCCAAGAGATTTTATACAAACTGGAGTATCCGTAATAGATGGTATGAATTCTTTAGTTAGAGGACAAAAACTTCCATTGTTTTCCGGTAGTGGGTTACCTCATAACATATTAGCTGCTCAAATCGCTAGACAAGCAAAAGTTAGAGGAAAAGAAGAAAGCTTTGCAATAGTTTTTGCAGGTATTGGTATAACACATGAGGAAGCTAGTTTCTTTATTAAAGAATTTAGAGAAACAGGTGCATTGGAAAGAAGTGTTGTATTTCTTAACTTGGCAAACGATCCAGCAATTGAAAGAATAATGACACCTAGAGTTGCGTTAACGGTTGCTGAGTATTTAGCATTCGAAAAAGATTATCACGTTTTAGTAATCTTAACGGATATAACCAACTATGCTGAAGCTTTAAGAGAAATATCAGCTGCAAGATATGAAGTACCAGGTAGAAGAGGTTATCCGGGATATATGTATACGGACTTAGCAACGATATACGAAAGAGCGGGAAGAGCTAGAGGGAAGAAAGGTTCAATAACAATGATGCCTATATTAACGATGCCTGGAGATGATCGAACTCATCCAATACCGGACTTAACAGGATATATAACTGAAGGCCAGATCTTCCTCTCGAGAGAATTATATAGAAAAGGTATTTATCCACCTATTGATCCGTTACCAAGTTTATCCAGATTAATGAAGAGTGGTATAGGTAAAGGAAGAACAAGAGAGGATCATGCCAACGTATCTGATCAATTGTATGCTGCATATGCAGAAGGAAGAGATCTTAGAGATTTAGTTGCAGTAGTTGGTGAGGAAGCATTAACCGATAGAGATAGATTGTATTTGAAATTCGCAGATGAATTTGAGAGGAAATTTATAAACCAAGGTTATTATGAAGATCGTTCCATAGAAAGAACGTTAGAAATAGCTTGGGATTTATTATCAATGCTTCCAGAAAGAGATTTAAAGAAAATCAAACCAGAATATATCAAAAAATACCATCCGAAATATAAACGACAGGCATAACTTATATTTATTTTTTGAGGAGGATTATTATGATAGGGGTAGCATTAACAAGAATGGAACTTCAAAGACTTAAGAAAAGATTGAAACTAGCAAAAAAGGGGCATAAATTGTTGAAAGAGAAAAGGGATATACTCATAATGGAGTTTTTTAACATTTTGGAGAAAGCGAAAAATCTAAGAGAAGAGGCTGAAGAAAAAATAAACAAAGCGTTCAAATCATTAATACTCTCTGAAGCTTATCACGGAACAACATTTATTGAAAGAATATCTAATGAAGTTGGAAAAATTGGTGATATTAATATATCGTATAAAAATATAATGGGTGTAAAGGTTCCTTCCTTTAAGCTGGAAGATACTAAACGAAACCTACTTGAAAGAGGATATGAATTGTATACAACATCTTTGGTAATAGATGATACTGCAAGAAAGTTTGAAGAATCTCTAAGATATGTTATAAAGTTAGCTGAAATAGAGAAATCTTTGATATTGTTAGCTGAAGAAATCCAGAAGACAAAGAGAAGAGTTAATATATTGGAGAAGAGGGTTATACCAAATCTTGAACTAACTATAAAGTTTATACAGATGAAACTGGATGAAATGGAAAGAGAAAACTTTATGAGATTAAAGAGAATCAAATCAATGCTAGAGAAAAAAGCAAGGTAATTATCTATTATTTGAAAATAAACTCGTTATCTCATAATATAAATCGTTTATCGTTTCTATCAAACTTATCTTTCCTTCTTCTATTTTATCCATTTTTTCTAAGAGTTTAGCTGTTCTCTCCTCTTCAATTAGTTCTTTGTAATTCTTATAAAGATAAGCATTTACATTCATTCCTATCTTATTAGGTATAAGAGAATTCTTAATTATATCTGTATATTTTTTCTTAACCTTTTCAACTATGGGAGCATAGGTTGATGGTCTTCCAATTTTTTTGTTTTTCATTTCTTGAATGAGTGTTGAATCCGTATATAACGGTTCTTTTGGGACACTTTTATATCTTACAT
>WAOB01000049.1 GCA_015521505.1 Nanobdellati archaeon
ATTAGAGTCTATAGATCTTAGATTATCTTCACTTATTGCTATTTGTTGTAAGATGTGATAGGGTTTTCTTATATCTACTTGGGTTGAGTAAACTATTAGGGTTGATATTACTATGAGAAGAATTGCTATGAAGATTGTAGAGATCAGTTTTATTGAGGATTTTAATAGATTGATAACGGGAAATGTCTTTGTATGGTCTTTATCTGTTGAATTTTTCTTAGAGGTGTTGGGTGTTGTTGGTCTTATTTTACTTATATTTCTCTTCCTATCTCTCCATCTAAAATTATTTGTTAAACTCGTACGTGGAGTGGAGTGGAGTGGAGTGGAGTGGAGTGGAGTGGAGTGGAGTGGAGTTTTGTTTTCATGAGTAGGAAAATGTTGGTCATCATTAAGACTCCCTCCTACAATATCATACGGCCCTTACTCTCGCTTTACCTATACCATGCTTCGTATCCCACGAATAGGATTTTATTCTTGAAGAAATACCAAAACCGCAAGATGCACAGTACTTCTTTTTTATATGAAAAGCATGCCTTCCACATCTTCTACATATCTTATGTGTAGATTTGTTCCGTTTACCAAATGACGGCTTGCCTTTTGACATAGCATATCACCACATACTATGGAGTAGTGGAGACATATACTATAGAATCTCCTCTTATCAAAATAGAACCCACTTTTACGGTTTTATCTTCATGATTAATTTCTGCATTCTCCAGCCATAAGTTGATGTGAATATCTAATGCCTGCAATTCTCCAACAACCTCCCTTCCATTCTTTAACACAACATAAACCCTTTTACCTTTTGCCCTATTAAGAACATCCAATGGTCTTTTTGTATTCATTAGTAACACCTCATCATGATCTACTTATCCTAATACCTTCAGGAGTTAAAATAACATAATCCTCATCTACACCTGCTATATCTCCATTGATTGCATGGATTGTCTTCTTAAGCTTATCTATAGCCCTTTTGAGTTCAATCATGTCTTTTTCTTTCAATGGTTTAATCCTCAACCATACGATATTTCCCTCTCTAAGTTCGTTTTGTGCTCTCTCAACATCACCATATTCGTGTAATGTAATTATCCTGACATACATTTTAGCGTCTTGTTTTAATTCAATACTTTCTAATTCAACTATCTCTTCAACATCCCCTACCTTTGAATCTCCAAGAAGTTTCTTTATTACCATAACAACCACCAGTATGGAAAATCCAAAAATATAATATAAAAATATTATACATATCTTTTTAAAATTAATCTCCATTATTTCCAAAAAAAGCCTCATCCTAAGCACATATCTTTCAACAATTCATCTTTAATATATTGGCAATAAGTTGGATTATCGGTAGTGAGTTTTAAACTAAAATAGCAGGAATCTCTATCCTGAGGATTGGTCATCTTTTCACATGCATCCTTAGACTTAGTTTCCAATGCCTCCTTTCTTGCTATAGTATTTATACATGAATCTCTTAAACTACCTTTCAAAGAATTACAATCCTCCCAAGAGACATCTGAACTGTAAACTTTATTAACTACACATAAAGAATCAATACATGAAATCAAATCATTATTTTTCACATTTCGGGAAATGCCATCATACATTTTTCTCAAGTCCTCTGCCTTATAGAACCCCATTCCTGAGATAAAAACCATAACTGCCAAAACGACTAGAAGAATTGCAATAAAGTGTCTATTCTTCACAGCAATCTCATTTTTCAACGGAGTTTTCTTTTTCGTATGTGCCATCAACAACACCTTTAAGTTTATCAAATAAATCTTTTATCTTTTCCCTTGGAAGTCTTATCTCAACATCATCCAACTCCAACACATAATCTTCATACAGTCCATTAACCTTCTTTATATTAACCTCTGAAGTCTTATGTAAAAACACCGACATTCTCTTAAACAACATCTTATCCCTTCCCCTATCTAAACAAATTAATCAATTTCTGCAACAAGCTTCCTTGCGAAACTTTTGGCATTTTCCATTCAATCCCTGCAATCTCTGCAGCCAATCGTTTAAGTTCCAACGCTGGTTTGCTTTTAGGAGCGTAATATACTAAAGGAGTTTTAGCAGCCAAACTTTCTTGGAATAAAGGATCTTCTGGAATAATAGAAACAACAGGATATCCTATAAGTGACTCTACATCCTCCACATCCAACTCGGCTTTGCTTCCAGTAACTCTATTCAAAACCACACCCAAAACATTAGTCCCAAATTCTTCCGATAATTTAACTGCCTTCAATGCATCAGTAACTGCAGGTATATTTGGATTTGTAACCACCAACACCTCATCAGCAGATTCTATACTTGCTATACTTTCCTTTCCCAAACCTGCAGAACCATCCATAATAACTAGATCATACTCTCCTACTAAATCTAAAACCACTCTTGCTAACCTTTCGGGGTTTGTTGTCTTTAAATCAGATATGCTTATACCTGCAGGAATAACCTTCAAACCTGTAGGGTGTGTGTAAACTGCCTCATGGATGTTTGCTTCATTTCTCAATACATCATGAATTGTTTTTGGATGTAATGGTATTCCTAAATGAAAACCTAAATTTGGAGTTGTGAGATTGGTATCCATCAAAACAGAATTAACTCCAAAATCATACAAAGACGCTGCAAGATTCACAGATATGGTTGTCTTACCTACTCCTCCTTTACCAGATACCACACTTAGTAATCTCGTCATCTAAATACCTCCTATACTATCTCAATACAATAACATATTAAAATACGATCTAAAATTTTTAAAAATTAACCGTAATAATCATACCCTGTTGTAGCTTTCTCCAGTACATCATCTATAGCACCACTATATCCTGTGTTTGAAGGTCCTGAAGAATAACCTCCAAATATTGTTGATATGACAGATTTAACCCTTGATCCTAAATCCGTAATTGCTCCGGTAGATACTGATAGTAATGCCAGAGCAACTATTAGTAAAATGATTATCGCTACAACAACTTGAACTGCAGAGATTTCCCCTGATTTTGTTGATTTATAAAACCCCATAATTAAATTCTTATAATACAGGTTAAATATATAATTTACTTACTATTCCTACCTAACATGTAAAGATTTATCAAAAAGTATTTAAATTTATGAATTTTCTTTCTCTATTAGATATGTTAGATATAAATTTAGTGGGTGATAAAATGGTAGGAAGATTTTTAAGAGTGAAATGCGACAAATGTGGAAATGAGCAAAACATATACGAAAAAGCATCGATAATAGTAAGATGTCTTGTTTGTAATGAGGTATTGGCAGAACCAACGGGAGGGAAAGTCAATCTCAAAGTGAAAGTTGCTCAACCAATACCTGAAATATAAAGAGGTGAGACGCATATCAGAAAAAAGAGAAGACAGAATTATGAAATATAAGGATGTACCTGATGTTGGGGAGTATGTAATAGCAACAATAAAAGAAATTAATCCTAACAGTGCTATAGCAACACTAGACGAATATAATGATAGAAAAGCAATAATACATATATCTGAGATATCCTCACGATGGGTAAAGGACATAAAAAAATTTGTACGATTAAACCAAAAAGTTGTTGCCGTAGTACTTAATTTAGATAATAGAGGATATATAGAATTATCAATGAAAAGAGTAAAACCTACAATGGCAAGAGAAAAAATAAAGGAATATAGAAACGAAAAAAAAGCACATAATATGTTAAAACTAATAGGAAAAGATCTTGGCTATACAATTAGAGAAATGTATGAGAGAGCAGGGTTTATTTTACAAAAAGAGTTTGGGAGTATGTATAACGGGCTTGAAATTGCTTTAGAGGAAGGTATGGATGTGCTAACATCAATAGGTATTGAAAAAAAAATTGCTGAAAAAATATACTCCTTTGCTCTGGAACAAATAAAACCTAAGGAGTTGGTAATAAAGGGTAACATCTCGCTTATCTGTTATGAAAGTAATGGTGTGGAGATCATAAAAAATGCACTTAATGTAGATAATAGAGTGAGAATAACCTATCTCTCTGCTCCAAAATATAGGTTAGAGCTCGTAGGAGAGGACTATAAAGAGATGGAAAGAAAACTTAAAGAAGTAATATCAACCATACAAGATAGATTAAAAGGATATAATGTAGATTTTTCTTTTGAAAGAATTAAGGAGTGATGAATGCATTATGAATGAAATAAGAAGATGTATTAAATGTAAGACATATACTTTGAAGAAAGTCTGTTCCTCATGTGGTGAAGAAACAAAAAGTTTTAAAAATTATAAATTTATGATTAATGAAAGATATATTATACACCGAATTAAAGAAAAGGGATTGTTGAATGGTGATTGAATGGTTACTGAGATCGAGTATTTGAAAATACCTAAAATAAAGGATGTTGTTTATATTCAAGGTATAGCACCAGGTGCAGGATATGTAGGAAGAAATGTTGTAGGATATATGGTTTACATGCTCAATGCTAAGAAATTTGGAGAACTTTACTCAGATTCCTTGCCTCCAATAGTAGGAGTAGATCATGATGGAAAAGGGTTGGTAGTTCCAATGAAATATGAGTTATACTATTATAAAGGAAACAAAAAAAAGAAGATACCAAACATAGTGTTCATGATAGGTGATGCTCAACCAGTAACAACAGAAGGATATTATGAAATATCAGATACCATCCTTGATTTTTTAGAGGAAGAATTTGGCATCAAAGAGGTTATAAGTATAGGTGGTTTCAGTACGGGAAATTTAGTAGAGGGAAGAGAAGCAAAGGTTTTTGGTGCAACCAATAACTTAGAACATGCTAAAAAATTTGAAGAAAAAGGTACTTTATTTAGAAACACAAATGTAACTCAAATTGTTGGTGCTGCAGGAGTGATTATTGGAGAAGCAACACGAAAAGGAATAACGGCAACATGTTTGATGGGAGAGACATCGGGACTCTTATTATCAGATCCTAAAGCAACAGAATCTGTTCTAAAGGTTCTCAAAGAGTATTTAAATTTAGAGGAATTAGATCTTTCTAAAATACACGAGCATGTTAAAGAAGTGGAGAAAATAATTTCCAAAATAGAAGAGATGGAAAAGGCGGCATTGGAGCAACTTAGAACTCATCATCTTAAAAAGAAAAAGAAAGACGAGAAAATCGGATATATTGGATAAAGAGATAGTATAGATATCTTTTTAAAAATTGCTGTTTGATGTAATTATTGATTTATATAATCCTTTTTTTGGTGGTCAGTATGAGTATAATACCACAAGAAATTTTAGATCGGCTTTACAAAAATATGTATGTTTGTATGAGATGCAATGCAAGAATAAGAACGAATAAACCTCAAAGGACGAAATGTAGAAAATGTGGTTATACAAAACTAAGGCCTATTAAGAAAGGTGCTAAAGCCAAGAAATAGTTTTCTCCCCTATAATTTAACAAAACTCAAAATTCTTTAATTGGCATAACGCATCTCTGTACTGATTATTCTTTTGTTTAAGTTCTTTAACTGCTTGCCATAACACAGCAACAGCATGTTGGTAAGTCAGTTGTTATGTTTTAGAAGTGAACTTATATAGTCTCTCACGGTTAGGACATCCTCATCAGTAATCTTCAAAAGAATATCTTTAAAAGTTAGTAAGTCGTTTCTTAATTCTTTAGGATTAATATCTACACGTATGTTTTTTAAATAATATTGATTCATGATTCTAAGCTCTTTGTCCTCCTCCAACTTCTTTGAAAAATTTTTAGGTAAGAAACCTCTTATCTCTAATATTTTGGCTAACTCTATAGTACATTCGTGTATTTCACATTTTATACCGAATCTCATGAGGATAGCATAAACTAAAAAATACTCAAAATAATATTTTTGAGTTGCTAACCACATACGAGATCTCTTTTTATAGGGTAAGATAAGTTCTTCATATGTCTCCTCTGCACTTCTTAGGTATTCTCGAGACAAATTCTCATTAGGTTCTATTAAATCAACATTTTTTTGATTAAAACACCATTTTATTTTCCTAACATCCACTTTACGCATTTTTCCACACCTTCTACCAAAAGATGTCTTTTTATTATCTCTTTTTTTAAAGTATCGTTTATTTCGTATAGATTACTGACTTTCACAACATGAAGTTTTATCCTCAATTTTCTCTCTAATCTCTCTGTAATTTTATTATTAAAACCCTTTACTACTAGAACATCTACATCCTCTGCATCATATATATTATCAACAGACGATCCAAAAATTATAATTACTTCTGCATTAAGCTTATGTAAGTGATAAATAATCTCTCGCAATAATAGATTGTCCTTAGCGAGAAAAAGAACTCTTTCCTTTTCTACTATTGAAACCACATCTATCAGTAAAGGATGTTGTTTGTTTAATCTATAATATGTCTGATTTCCTACCTTTTCCTTTCTAACAATCCCTTCTCTTATTAATTTATAAAGATATCTATTCAAAGTGGGGTGAGGAACACCCACTCTCCTACTAATTTCTCTTAAATGTAATCTATCTTCATATATCAAAGGTTCTAAAATGAACCATTTGGTAAATTTTTGAACCATAATGTAATATAGACGAAAAAATTTAAAATAATTTAACAAAACTCAAAATTCTTTAATTGGCATAACGCATCTCTGTACTGATTATTCTCTTGTTTAAGTTCTTTAACTGCTTGCCATAACACAGCAACAGCACGTTCATAATCTATGGTTTTAAATGATTGGCATGTTTTTGTTTTGTTCTCTTGATAACAATGCTCAACTTCTTTAACAAGTTCAGGAAACTCTTTCTCCACTTCTTGGGCTATTAAACCTATTTGTGTTTTGTTATTAGTATAACCATATTTTTTGGCTAAGTTGTTCCATTTGTATTTGTAAGTATTTATTTTGGATATTTTGTCTAAAACTCCTGTTAGTAATGTTAGATTGGTTTTTAGTTTTATATCTGAACCTTGGGTTAGAGAGCCTGCTATCCATAAGTTTCCTGATTGATCTAGTGTTAATTTAGTTTCCCAAGAAATACTACTACCTGCTGTCCCAGATGGTGCCCATCTAAGCACAAACCAAGGATTACTAACAGGGGAGAGAAACATCCATCCTGCTGGCTCATTACTTACAATATACGTATGTCCTACGCCAGGATTAGCATTCCAATAGAAATGTACTCTTCCAGTTCCGTCTTGTACTGCAATTATAAAATCTGAAGTTGTACCTGCTGCTGTTAAGACGCGATATTTATCATTAATTGTTGTTCTTGGAGCATATCCTTGTGTGTGAATAGCAATACCACCATCAACATCCAACTTAGCCTCTGGATTTGTGGTGCCTATGCCTACATTACCTGTTGATTGTTCTATTAAGAATACTATATCTCTGGAGACATTTTTTATAGATATACCCTCTGATCCTGCATCTAAATATGCCCAACCAGCTCTATCACCAAACTTTATTGAACCGGCAGTATAATAATTACTACCTCCAGGTCTTCTAACAATTAGTGCTGCATCATATTCTCCATACCCATTAATATTAGGATCATCTCCTATTATCACAGAACCATAAGGGATGTAAAGGGCTTTTTTGTAATAATATATAGTATCTCCTGTATAATATCCTGAAGATCCTGTATTCGGAGTAATATCTCCTATAACACATATAAAACCATTATTTCTATCTATTTTAGTTACATAGGTTCCCCATCCGGGTTGTTTATACACATAATCGTATAATTCTAAATCTGAAGGTATTTGGTTAGGTATGATTTTGCTTTCTCCAGTATTACATCCATTTGTTCCATTTCCTAAAACTGCATCTTGAGATAAAACCATGTATGAGGGTTTTTGTAAGATGGAGGTTTTGAAGTTTGTTGTGTTTACGTATAATATTCCTGATAAATTAACATCTCCTCCCTCTGTGTATAAACTCAAACCAGTAGAAGGATTTTTGCCTTTTATGTGGAGTTTTGCCTTAGGATGAATGGTTTTTATACCTACGTTACTTGTATTTCCTTGTATTGCCAAGAAATTTCCTCCATCATGTAGATAAGTACCATAATCTACACCCTTGCCTATTGCTAAAGTGTTGTTATCTATTAGAAGTATTCTCATGTCATAATCTTCTCCTAATTCATTGGAGAAATCTATGTATGGGCCTAAGGGATACATATTTTGAGAGCCATTAGCTCTTAATTCTATTGCTGATCCTGTGTTTGGTTCGTAAGGTGTTATATACACAAGATAAGGTGGTGATCCTGGATTATAAGGTATGTTGTATTTCTTTCCTAATCCTATGCCTCCTCTAAAAGTGCTTGTATTAACATACACTACACCAGATAAATTCACATCTCCCTTACTTATCTCCAAACCATTACTTCCAAAGATTTTTCCTGAAACAACAATACTGCCTGCAGAGTTAATGCCTCCTATGTTTAAAACACTTGATGATACTAAACCATAAGTATCTGAGATGTTTTGTAAAGTTACATCTAAGAAGATTGTGTCTATTTTGTTGTTGTTTCCTAATATATTTGAAGGGTTGTTATAACTTATGGC
>WAOB01000050.1 GCA_015521505.1 Nanobdellati archaeon
AGCATTAGTTCACGGAGGAAATGATGAACTTATCATAAACTACAACGGAGATTTTGAAGGAGGAATAGTTGCTAATGGCAACATTAGACTAACTTCATTAAGAAATTGTGGTAAACTATACACTGATAGTAATGGCAATGTTAGGTGTGGTGTAGATCAAGTTGTATCTTTCGATAGAAGTGATTGTTATAAAATAAGAACTCAGGGGAGTGGGTGGACAACACGATGGTGTAAACTAGGATATTTTGTTGCTGCATTACAAATATCTATAAGTGATGATTGGAGTATGTGGTGTTGTAAAGTTATAAGTAAGTGACTTATCTATACTTATAATGCCTCTCGAACAAATCAATTTCTTTTTCTTCTTCATGCTTTTCCTCGTATATATATTCCTCTAAAATACTTTGGATTTCGTGAGGGTATATAAATCTATTATTGGAATACCTTTCCTCAAGGATTATCCTCACCAATGCTTTAATCAGAGGATCCTTGATTCTGTAAAGTAAGTTATGATAAAAACCGTATATTATGAGCTTTATTGCTTCTTGTCTTGTTAATCCTCTACTCATTAAATAGAATATCTGTTCCTCACTTATTTTTGTTGCATAACTGCTGTGTGTTGCCTTCACATCATTCGTATCTATCTCTAAGGAGGGAATTGCATCATTCCATGAATCATCAAACAATATAGCATGTTCTGACAAATATCCATAGCTGTTTTTAGCATTGGGGTAAATTTTTATTATTCCCTTCTGCACAACCTTACTTTTATCCAAAAGTACTGATTTTATAGATGCATAACTTCTTGTGTTTCCTTTAACATGATGTAAATTGTTGGTGAGATTATATCTCTGATTGTTCTTTGCCAAAACAAAGCTGATGTTCTCAATAAAAGCATCTCTTCCATTTAAATAAGCATCAAAGATGTTGTTATCCAACCTCCCTCCACAATGCATTTCAATCATGCTTAGTTTTGCACCATTACTTATGAATCCTTTTCTTTGGCTCAAAATGAAGGAGTTTTCATTTATGTTATTTATGAATGTATAACTTAGATTTGCATTTTTTCCAACATAAATCTCATTTATTACCACATTGAGTAGGTTATTCCCGTTTTTGCCATAATGCTCCTCTATTATAGAGGCATTGACATTCTCTGCTGTTTCAACAATTAAATGTATTCCTTTAGTTTCATCTGCCATGTTTATTACTCTTATAGATTTTGAGGGAGATTCAATAATCTCTATTTTTATTAAGTACTTTGCCAATTCATAGCCTAATTCACTTATTCTATTTTCTTTTTGGCTTATTTTTCTATCATTTTTCAATTTTTCTCTAAGATTATTTGATCCTTCTTTCTCTGTAAAAACCTCTATTTTTACTCCTTTAACCTCATTGACTTTTATCCCTTCATTTGTTATTACTACAGTACCTATATTATCTATTTCTTTTAAAGATAGTTCTTTTAATTTAATATTAGAAAATCTCTCAACTCCAGATTCAAGGATAAAATTATTATATTTTTTAAATAGCGGTGATGTTTCATATAACAACATTTAACCACCTTTAACCTACAGATCCTTCCATCTCTAATTTAATTAGTCTGTTGAACTCTACAGCATATTCTAAAGGCAGTTCTTTAACAAACTCTTCTAAAAACCCCATAACTATCATGGCATATGCCTCTTCCTCACTTAAGCCTCTACTCATCAAATAGAAGAGAACATCCTCTCCTATTTTACCTACTGTTGCTTCATGGGTAGAGGTTATATCTGTTTCATGAATTTGATTATATGGATATGTTTCAGTAGAAGAGTTTTCATCTAGGATTAAAGCATCACATCTAACACTTATCTTGCTGTTTTTAGCACCTTCTCTAACATAAACTAATCCTCTATATGTTGTTTTTCCACCATCTTTACTTATGCTTTTAGAGATTATTTGTGATGATGTATTAGGAGCGAAATGCAATACTTTTGCTCCTGCATCTTGGATTTGGTTTTTACCAGCATAAGCAATGCTCAATATATTTGCTTTAGCACCTTCTTCTAAGAGATAGACAGAAGGATATTTCATGGTTATTTTACTACCTATATTTCCATCAATCCATTCTACAAGAGCATTTTCATAAGCATAAGCTCTTTTAGTTACTAAGTTATAGACATTCTTTGACCAGTTTTGTATTGTTGTATATCTAACTTTTGAATTCTTTTTAGCAATTATCTCTACCACTGCTGCATGCAAAGAATCTGTGCTGTAAATTGGAGCAGTACAACCCTCTATGTAATGAACCTCAGCACCTTCCTCAACCACTATTAATGTTCTTTCAAACTGCCCCATTGCAGAGGCATTTATTCTAAAATATGCCTGTAAAGGAAACTTGACTTTAACTCCTTTTGGAACATAAATAAAGCTTCCTCCTGACCAAACAGCTGTGTTTAAAGCAGCAAATTTATTATCGCTTGCAGGTACCACCTTACCGAAATACTCTTTAAATACATCTTCATATTCTTTTAAACCAGTATCAGTATCAACAAACACAACTCCCTGTTTTTCTAATTCCTCCCTAACCTTGCTGTAAACCACTTCGGATTCGAATTGTGTAGAAACACCTGCTAAGAATTTTCTCTCAGCTTCTGGAATGCCTAATTTTTCAAATGTTTCTTTAATTTCTTCTGGTACTTCATCCCAGGATCTTGCTTTTTTATCTGTTGGCTTGATATAGTATGTTATTTCATCAAAGTTTATTTTACTCAAATCAGGACCCCAATCTGGAAGGGGTTTTGATAGGAATATTTTAAATCCTTCTAATCTTTTTTCTAACATCCATTTAGGTTCATTTTTTTGTTTAGAGATTTCCTTTATAATAGTTTCATTTAATCCTTTGGGTGCTTTGAATACATACTTCTCAGGCACTTTAAATCCATATTTTTCGTAATTGAAATCAATTTTCACTTTACTCATGTAATTATAACAACGTTATATTTTTAAAAAGTTAATATATGGTAATTTATTTAAATATGTCCTTCAATTGCTTATATATGATCAAAGATAAAA
>WAOB01000051.1 GCA_015521505.1 Nanobdellati archaeon
GTATTTACTTCAGGATATATTTCTGCCTCTTCTTTGTGTTGAGAGATAAATTTGTTAACCTCTTTCTCTATTACTTCATATTTTTTCAATCTGTTTTTAAGGTCCAAAGGGGAATTGCATTCCTCTAAATACTCTAGTATTTTTATAACCACATCTTTTTCGTTTGAAGATAAAGCGTAAGACAATAGTTCTTCTGTATGTACAAGATCTTCTAAAGTAAACTTGCTATCTTTTAGATTAATATCAAAAAAACTTTCCTTCCATTGCATATATGCCATATCTCCTAATATTCCTAATGCAATAACCCACCAATATTGTTTTGCATTCTCCCAATCTGTTTTTATTAAGTCATAAGTTAATTTTGATGTAGGATATCTTTCAGGAGGTATTTCGCTAAAAAGTTGAGGTTTTATAATATATATGCTTTCTTTCTCATATCTTTCATAAGGCAGATTTATTTTGTGATGATCGATAATTAATATATCATAAATATTGTAAGAACTTTTTATGCTTCTCAATCCTTCTAAATCATCATCATAAGATAGATCCATTATGAAAAGATATTCTGGTCTGACTTTTTCTATTTGTTTTTTCATATAATTATTTACTTTTCGAGGGCCTTCTTGATGAGGAATATAGTCTATTTCTATAATTCCTCTCTTACCTTCTAAATATTTCTTTAATAAAAAAGCAGATGCTATCCCATCTGGATCAGTATCATGATATATCATTACTCTATCGCTTGGTTTTATTTTGTTCACCACTTTTAAAAACTTATCTATCATTTTCTCACCCTAAACATCTTCATGCAGGGGGTGGGATTTGAACCCACGAACCCACAAAGGGACTGGCTCCTAAGGCCAGCGCCGTTGACCAGGCTTGGCGACCCCTGCACATCCCTGCACATTTTTCATATCTTTATCTCTATAAGTTATAACAAAAAATAGAATTTTTTAATATTTTCTTTGAAATAGTATAAACATCAAAAAATTATTGTAAAAAGAAAGAATCAAGAGTAAATTTTTTAAATTTAATGTGATTTTTAAGTTAATATGGGCCCGTAGCTCAGTCTGGTAGAGCACCGGGCTCTTAATACAGAGGGTGAAGCTTTTAACCAGACTCACCGCCGGGTGAGCTGTAGAAGATACCCGGGAGTCGCGGGTTCAAATCCCGTCGGGCCCATGAAGTTGTTAAGCCCTTAACTCATCCTGAAGGTGGTTTTTATAGTAGGTAAAAATATAGATATTTTTGATCACGAACTTGTTCCTAAGCATGAAATTCTATCTGAAGAAGAAGTGAAAGATCTATTATCGAAGTATAATGTGACAAAAAACCAATTGCCTAAAATTCTCGATACTGATCCTGCAGTTAAGGAGTTGAATGCGAAAATAGGGGATGTAATAAAGATAACTAGAAAAAGCTTTACTGCAGGAGAGTCTGTATATTACCGGGTTGTTGTTTCTTCTAAATATGTTACAGAAGAGGACATTAATTATACCTCTGAGAAATTGGATGATGAAGAGGGATTGAATAATGAATCTTCAAGAGAGGAATAACTTATTATTTATTAATGGGTGAGAGGTAATGGTAAGTAACAAAAAAAACACATTGTTAAAGAGTTATCTGAATGAGTTGTTGAGGTTGAAAGGTAGAGCATGGCACCAGCTGGGATCTTATAACTATTATGTTACAGAAGGATTGCAGAAGACACTTTATGATATAGAAAAAATAAATATAATAATGCCTACAGAAGAGGAAATAATTTTAAGATTTGGGAGAGTGGAATTCGATAAACCACAAATAAAAGAGGCGGATGGTTCTACTAGGTATATATTACCTTCTGAAGCAAGAATAAGAAATATTACATATTCTTCTCCTATGGTAGTAAGTGTAACACCTATCTATGATGGTGTAGAAAAGGAACCTGAAAGTGTGATAATGGGTCATCTACCTGTTATGGTGAAATCTGTGTTGTGTCCTCTTTCAAAAATGAATAGGGAAGAATTGATAGAAGTAGGAGAAGATCCTGATGATCCAGGAGGTTATTTTATAATAAATGGTACTGAAAGAGTAATGATACTTGCTGAAGATTTAGCAGCAGGAAAAGTTACGTATATGGAGGAAGATGGTATAATAGTTGCTAGGTTGAACAGTGAAAAAGGAGGTTTTGTTCAGAGACACCAATTTGAAAGAAAGGATTATGGGGTGATAACAGCAAAATTCTCTAATGTTGTAGATGATGCGGTCAATGTTGTGGATTTAATAAGAGTTTTAGGTGTTAAAACCGATAAGGATATTGTTTCTTTAATTTCTCCTGATGAGATGGAGAGTGAGGATGTTTTAATAAATATTTACTCTTCTGGCAGAACCTATGAGGAATCCTTGGAAAACATAGCAAAGAAATTAAGAATAAGAGATAAAGAAAACATGGAGGATAGAGTGCTTCATGTACTAGATAACTATCTTCTTACTCATTTAGGTACTAATCCAGAGTCAAGAATTAAAAAGGCAGAACTCTTGGCCATTATAATGAAGAATATGATAAAATTACACTATGGAAAAATAGAGAAAGAAGATATAGATCATTATGGTAATAAACGAGTTAAACTTTCAGGAGAACTTATTGATCAACTTATAAGAACAGTTATTGTTGGTAAATGGGGTTTAGTTTCACGATTGCAATATAGTTACCAAAAAATAATGAAAAGAGGCAGGAAGTTAGGTAGGTTGCAGAGCATAATCTCTCCAGAAGTTTTAGATACACATCTGTTAAGATCTATGGCTACAGGTGCATGGGTAGGTAATAGAACAGGTATATCTCAGAGATTGGAGAGAACTAATTTTATAAGGACGATGGCACATCTTAGAAGCATAGTTTCTCCTCTTGCATCTACTCAAGAACATTTCGAGGCAAGAGAATTACATCCTACAAAGTTTGGAAGAGTTTGTGCTGTTAGAACACCAGAAGGACAAAATATTGGTTTAAGAAATTATCTTAGTGTTGGTGCTGAGATAAGTGTTCTACCTAATGAGAAAATAATTGATAAAGCGATAGAAGATGTTAAGGCAGTATTAAAAAAATATCAAGAGTAAGATAATATAATAAGGTGGTATATGATGGGGATGGTATTTTTTAATGGAATTCCATTAGGTAAGGCATCTAACCTAGAACAGATGAGAAAAGAGTTGATAGATAAAAGGAGAAAAGGTAAATTTCCAAAAAGCATGAGTATAAGTTATCTTGAAGATAGAGATGAGTTGCATATAACCTTAGATAATGGTCGAATATTGAGACCTCTTATTGTTGTTAAAGATGGTAAACCTTTACTTACAGAGAAACATAAACAAAAACTTATTGAAGGTACTATAACATGGCAAGAACTTATAGATGAAGGAATTATTGAGTTGTTAGATGCTGATGAAGAAGATAATGCTTATGTTGCTATAAGTGAAGAAGAACTTACTGAAGAGCATACTCATTTAGAACTTGATCCTGCAATGATTTTAGGGATAGAGGCATCTTTATTGCCATTTCCAGAAATGAATAGAGGAGATAGATTAAATTATGGTTCAAGGATGGTTGTGCAGGCCTCAGGAATATATTTAAAAAACTATCTTATAAGAGATGACACTGCAGCCCAACTACTGGTTTATCCTGAATTGCCTATGGTGTATACACAAACAGAAGAATATACGGGCTTGAATAAACATCCTTCTGGACAGAATCTAGTTATTGCGTTGATAAGTTATGAAGGATATAATATAGAAGATGCTCTAATTATTAATAAAGCATCAATTGAGAGAGGTTTAGGAAGAAGTTATTTTTTAAGAACTTATGTTGCAGAGGCAAGGAGATATTGGGGTGGTCAGGAAGATATAATTGGTTTTCCAGAGGAAGGAGTTTATGGTATTAGGCCTGAGAAGGCCTACACAAAGTTAAGTGAAGAAGGGATAATAAATGTCGAGGAATATGCAGATACTGATGACGTTTTGGTTTCAAGGATCTCTCCTATTAGGTTTATAGGTATTCAAGAAGAGATAAGAATGGGTATAAGCAATAAGAAGGATAATTCTATAACTGTTAGAAAAGGAGAAGAGGGTATTGTCGAAAAGGTAATTCTTACAGAGAATGATAATGGAGACAAGATAATTAAGACAACTGTAAGAGAATATAAAATACCAGAGATAGGAGATAAGTTTGCAACAAGGCATGGGCAGAAAGGAGTAATAGGTATGATAGTTCCAGAAGAGGATATGCCCTTTACAGAAAGCGGTATAACACCAGATATAATTCTTAATCCGCATGCTATACCTTCACGAATGACGGTAGGTCAGTTAATGGAAATATTAGCAGGTAAGATAGGTGCTTTAGTTGGTGAAAGGATAGATGCTACAGCATTTAAGGGAAAGGAGGAGGAAATAAGGGAAATGTTAATCAATCTAGGATTTAAGGAGGGTCCTCGTGAAGTTATGTATGATGGTAAAACAGGTAGAAAGTTCAAGGTCAGGATTTTTATAGGTATAGGATACTATTTAAGATTATATCATTTGGTAAGTCATAAGATGCATGCCAGAGCGAGAGGTAAAGTGACTTTATTAACTAAGCAGCCCACCGAGGGGAGAAGTAGAGAGGGTGGATTGAGATTTGGAGAGATGGAAAAGGATTGTTTAATTGCTCATGGAGCTGCTTTAACACTCAAGGAAAGATTTAGTTCAGATAGATATGAGTTCTATATTTGTAATGAGTGTGGATTGATATGTTATGAAAATAAGCGTAAAGGCAGGGTAGAGTGCCCTCTTTGTAAAGGATCTGATGTTGAAAAGACAGAGATGAGTTATGCCTTTAAACTTCTTCTTGATGAATTAATGAGTATGATGATATATCCTAAGATAAAGGTTACAAGAAAAGTTGTTATTTAGAGGTGATTGCATAATGTCAGCAAAAGGTAAAATTAACTCCATAGAATTTGGATTGATGAGTCCGGAGATGATAAGAAAATTGTCTGTAATGACTATAACTACATCCGATGTTTATGATGTTGATGGATATCCTGTAGAAGGAGGAATAATGGATCCTAGGTTAGGCGTTATAGATCCAGGTATGGTATGTAGGACCTGTGGTAATACTTACGAGTCTTGTCCAGGACATTTTGGTTTGATAGTATTAGCAAAGCCTGTGGTTAATGTCTATTATGTAAAAGAGATCAGAGATTTCTTAACATATACTTGCTATGAATGTGGATCTTTACTTGTCTCTAAAGATAAGGTGAAGTATGCTTTGGAAGAGAATGTTAAGATTGATATGCCTAAGAAGTGTCCTAATTGCTCTACTATGATAGAGGAGATAAAATTTGAGAGACCGTACACTTTCTATAGAGGAGAACATGCTTTGACCCCTGAAGAGATAAGACAGCATCTTGAAAATATCTCTGATGAGGATGCAAAAGTTTTTGGTATGGAAAACGCAAGACCTGAATGGTTGGTATTAACTATGCTTCTTGTTCCTCCTGTGAGTACTAGACCAAGTATTACTTTAGAAACAGGAGAAAAAAGCGAGGATGATTTAACACACAAGTTGGTTGATATCATAAGGATAAATAAAAGATTGCAGGATAATTTAGAGATAGGCGCTCCTGAAAATTTAATAGAAGATTTATGGGAACTTTTACAGTATCATGTGGCAACATACTTAAATAATGAACTTTCTGGTATACCTCAAGCAAGACACAGGTCTGGAAGAGCTTTAAAAACTCTTGCACAAAGATTAAAATCAAAAGAAGGTAGGTTTAGGTATAATCTAAGTGGTAAAAGAGTGAATTTCTCAGCGAGAACAGTGGTCTCTCCAGATCCAAGAATACACCCTAATGAGGTAGGAGTACCATATGAAGTTGCAAAAGAACTTACAATTCCTATAAAAGTTACTGAATATAATATAGAAGAATTAAGAAAATTGGTACGTAACGGACCTGATAACTATCCAGGTGCTAATTATGTAATAACTCCAAGAGGTATAAAAAAGAAGATTTTAGACAGCAATAAAGAAATAATAGCAGAAAATTTACAAGTAGGAGATGTTGTTGAAAGACATCTAATGGATGGTGATGTGGTATTATTTAACAGACAACCTTCCTTACATAGAATGAGTGTTATGGCACATAAAGTTAGAGTTTTACCTGCCAAAACTTTTAGATTGAATCTTGTAGTTACACCACCATATAATGCGGATTTTGATGGAGATGAAATGAATCTTCATGTACCACAAACAGCAGAAGCAAGAGCAGAGGCAGAACAGTTGATGCTTGTTCAGGAGAATTTTAGAAGTCCAAGATTTGGAGGGCCAATCTTAGGAGCTCAGCAAGATTATGTTTCAGGAGCATATTTACTTTCAAAGGAGGAAAAGATATCAAAGAAAGATGTTGTTTTTATGCTCTCTAAGATAGGTAAATTCGATATAGATTTAGATAAAGAATATTATTCTGGTAAAGAAATTTTGAGTTTTATAATTCCTAAGGGTATAAATATAGAGTTTAAATCCTCAACGGGCGAGAAAGTAGTTATTAAAGATGGTGTTTTAATAGAAGGTGTTTTAGACGAGAAAGCAATATCTGCATTTAAAGGAAAGCTTATAGATGTTATTGATAGAGTGTTAGGACATAAAGTGGCTGTTGATTTCCTTTATGATTTAACGAGATTGGTGTTGGCATATTTGAATTTAAGAGGATTTAGTATGGGAACAGATGATTTGGAAATACCTGAAGAGGCAGAAAAGAAAATTCAAGAAGTTATAGATAAGTATTTAACAAGAGCAGAGAAACACATTAAAGCATATAAAGAGGGTAGGATCACCCCCACTCCCGGTAAAAACATTGAGGAAACATTAGAGGACTTGATTATGCAAGAGATGTGGAATATTACTAACGAAGTGCAAGAGATAATAAAGAAATATGCTAAGGATAGTGAAGCGTTAGTGATGGCAATCACAGGTGCAAGAGGTAATATACAGAATTTAGCATATATGAGTGGTTTGGTGGGACAAGAAACTATTAGAGGAAAGAGGCCTTCAAGAGGATATAGAGGGAGAACTTTAAGTCATTTTAAAAAAGGAGATCTTAGTCCTTATGCAAGAGGTTTTGTAAGAGAGAGTTTTAAGAAAGGTTTAAACCCTGTAAGCTTCTTTTTCGAGGCTATGAAAGGAAGAGAAGGTATTATGGATTCATCTTTGAAGACAAGAGTTTCGGGTTATTTAGAAAGGAGGTTGGTTAATGCTTTACAAGATTTAAAGGTTGATAAAGATTTGAGTGTTAGAGATGATTCGGGAAATATCATACAGTTTGTGGCAGGAGAAGATGGTATAGATCCTTCAAAAAGCGATTGGGGTGAACTAATAAAGGGTGAGTAAAAATGGCCAAGGTTAGGGGAGAAAAAGGAGCTAATATTAAGGAATTATTACCCAAGAAATATCAGGATCTTAAAGGAAAGGAACTTGAAAAGGCATTAGAGAGATATGAGAAAATGAGATATGACTATGGGGAAGCAATAGGTGTAGTTGCTGCGCAATCAATATCTGAACCAGCGACACAAATTACCTTAAGGGCATATCATGCTGCAGGAAGAGTGCAGTTAGTAACTACTCAAGGATTACCTCGGCTAATAGAAATTTTTGATGCTCGAAGAGAGCCCAAAACACCTTCTATGAAGATATATTTAGATGAAAGATATGCTACCGATGAGGAAAAAGCAAAAGAAATAGCAAGTAAAATAAAGGAGACAAAACTTAAAGATTTACTTTTAGAAGAGAGATTGGATTTGGGAGAGATGGTTATTGAGTTAGTTATTGATAAAGATAAGATTTCATTACTTAATTTAACTATGGAACAGATATCCAATGCGATAACTAAGACAACTCATAATGTGGAAATAAAGATCGAAGACAATATTTTATTTGTTAGACCTACCTCTAAAAGTATAGATATAAAAGATTTACAAACATTAAGGGTAAGATTAAGAGAGAAGCATGTTAAAGGTATTAAAGGCATAACACAGATTTTACTTGAGAATGTCAATGGTGAATGGGTCATTAGCACGTTAGGTTCTAATCTTAGAAAAGTTTTGGAGATTAATGGAGTAGATAAGAGAAGGACTTATACTAATAATATTCATGAAGTGGCTTCTGTTCTAGGTATTGAAGCAGCAAGGAATTTAATAGTTAAGGAGGCTTTAGAAACTATGAGAAGTCAAGGAGTAGATACAGATGTTAGACATTTGATGCTTGTTGCAGATATGATGTGTTTTAGTGGTGAGGTTAAGGCTATAGGTAGATATGGTGTGGCTGGTTCGAAGAGTTCTGTTCTTGCGAGGGCCAATTTTGAGGAAACTATAAAACATTTAACACGAGCAGCATATAGAGGAGAAGAAGACAAGTTGACGAGTATAGTTGAAAATGTGATTATAGGCAATGTTGTTCCTGTTGGAACAGGAACAGTAAAAGTGAAATATAAAGGTTAGATTTTACAAATATTTTTAAGAGATATAGGTTTTTGATGAGAAATAATTTAAAATAATTTTTAAATATTTTTGGTTTAAATATCTTGTTATGAAAAGTGAAGTCAATATTACTATAGATAGAAAAATTTACAATACTAAGATTATGGATGAGAAGGATGCTGTTTTTTTGAGTAATCCTCTTAGATTAAAAATTCTTTCTCTTATAAGCCGTGGAGTTGGCACAGCCTATGATATTTCAAAGGAGTTAAATGAAGATCTTTACAATATCTACTATCATTTAAGATCTTTAGAGAAGAGTGGTTTAGTAAGTGTTGAAAAAGAAGAGAGAAGAGGATTTGTAGCAAAATACCATACTTTGAAGTATGATGCATTATTGTTTCTTCTTAATAAAGGAAGAAAATTATATACTGAGAAGACCATAAATATTGTTGTTGGCTCTCCTGATGCTCATGGAAAATTTGATTTAAGAGCAAGGGATGGTTTTTTGGCTGGATATGTTGGTAACTATCTAGGAATTAGGGGATATAATGTTCGTATGTTTTTAGATACTTTATATGATATAGATAAGAACGAGGAAGAGGATGTTGTTATATGT
>WAOB01000052.1 GCA_015521505.1 Nanobdellati archaeon
ATACTATACTGTATGAGAAAGTGATTATAAACCTAACCTCCTAATAACGCGTTCAACACATCTTTCAATTTCATACTCGGAAGCATAAGGCATCGCAACTTTACAAATGAATCTAGCATAGTGTCTTCTCCATCTCTCCGCTGCAGTTTCTAAATCTTTTCTTTCAGGAATTGGTGGTAATGATAAAACTAACCTTTCAGCAATTAATGCAGGGACTATTGCTAGATTTAGTATCGATGCTTTAATTCTACCAATCTTGTTTATTGCGTTTTCTCTAAATTTATCACAAGGTTTGCAAGTCATCTAATATCTACTCCTCCTTCTTCTTACCGTTGTTATAACGATTCCACTACGTCTTCTTTCTATTTCTCTAGTGATATCATCTACAGGACATTCAACGTCAGGTATTTTATACATTCTACATGCAAAATATGCTGACATTCTATCAACACATTCCTGTGGTGGCTCCTTCTCAAGGTCACCATATGCCATCTGACAATGTTTTCTCGCCCATCCTTTAGCAATCTCTGACGTAGCAAAAACTGCCAATTCCTCAGCTGATGGTCTCCCTTGAAATAGTAATCTTGGTATCATTGCAATTTTATATGGGATTAAAGATATTTCCTCTAACAACATATCAAGCTTATGAAATAGAGGTCTTCTCCTCATCATAGAAATTAACCAACGATTAACGATTTCAAATTTTCATATAAAATCATTTCGGTTATTATTGCATTGAAATATTTATCGTTTGTTTTATAATTCAATTTATATACACGAACCAACATTTCGTTATATTTTTTAACTCCAACAAATTCCCTTGTATAAAATATTTTATACTTTTTGAGTATTTGTCCCAGACCAAGCTTCCCAAGCAATATATCGTTTTTGATTTCATCAATGTTCGTTTTTATAACTGATTTTGCTAAAGCAAGAATGTCATCATTAGTAACCAATTCAACAAACCTAACAATCATATCATCAAACACTTCCTGATGAACCACGTTTACTTTTACCTCTTTGTTGATTAGTACTGATAGAAGCGTTTGGATTGTTCCGTCGTGTGATAAAATTATTCGTTCTATTAAATTGAAGTCCTTAACCTTGTCAAGTAGTTTACGGATATCTAGTTCTTCCATATTATTATTAATGTTAATTTTCATGCCAATTTTTAGGTGATGGTATGTTTGAAATGATGCCTGAAAGGAGAGAACTTACAGAACTAGAAAGAAAGTATAGAGATATATTTGAAAGTTTAGTTGCATGGGAAGAACTTAGACGTGGAATCTCATTACCATACGATTTAAAGATAAGAGCATTTAAAGAAGTCATCACTAAATTCCGTGAAGAAAGAGCTCGTACGATTCCAGAAAGATATAGAGATATTTTCATTAAAATCGTAAATGAAGTTCTACCAAAATATTTTGAGGAAGCTAGAAAATATTACCCAGAAACTATCACCAAACCTGAAGAGGCTAAGATTGAGGAAGAGGCTAGAATTGAGGAAGTTCTATCCGAAGTTGAGGTAAATTTAGCTGCGGAATGTATACATTGTATAAGACCTGAAGATATTCAATTGTTACTAAGATATAATAGATTTGATAACATAAAATCGTATCTGTATAAAATCTTCACAGTTAAACCAGATAGATTAATGATGACTAAAGAAGAAGTTGAAAGAACCTTAAGTGTCTTGAGAAGTGCTGAATTTAAGGAACTTGCTAGAAGACTTGGTTTAGAAAAAGAATACACTAGATATGTTAAACTTTTAGAATCATACAAGAAGTTACTAGATAGAGGTTTAACTCAATGGGATTTGGTGAGCTATGTTAGAGAGATTGCACATTATGTCCCAGCATCAACATATGATTTATTCATGTTAGATACTCTAACAGAACTAATAGATAAGTATGGAGATACAATAATAGAACACATGCCTTTTATACCAGAAAGCGATTTAATGGCTTTGATGAATAGGTTGAGAAGTTTTGCTGAAATGATTAGAGGTAAAACAATACCACAAATCGAGAAGGTTATTAGCTTCGCTCAAAAGCTTTCATACGCTCTCGCTGAAAAGAGAGAGTTCGAGTATTAAAGAAACTTT
This sequence comes from Nanobdellati archaeon, assembly GCA_015521505.1. Lineage (GTDB taxonomy): Archaea > EX4484-52 > EX4484-52 > EX4484-52 > JAADEF01 > WAOB01. The sequence continues at coordinate 2,105 of WAOB01000052.1, forward strand.
TCTTTTTTACTTTTTATTTTTAATCGTTTTTTATGGTTTCATTTAAATGTAGAAAATGTAATCATATATTTGAGTTAAGACCTGATAGGATTAAACAAAGGTGGCAACAGAGGGGGAAAAAGTTATATTGCTCATATTATACGGTTTGTCCTAATTGTTATTATGTTAACACTGTTAGGAGAAAAATTGCTAAAAGAATTTTGGGTGATGTTAATGATGAACCTATACCAATTGATGAATCTGCAGCTAATGAGGAATGGGGTGATGTTATAATGGATGAAGAGGAAAAGGTTGATATCAATTCTGTTGAAGAAGCTATAGAATCTGCTAAAAGTGAGGAGAAAAAAGAAACTACTAAGAAAAAAGAGGTTAAAACTTCCGAAGAGGAAGTAGGTTTAGATAAACCACCACATATGGCAGTGGTTGAAGATGTTTTAAACGAAATCATTGCAATGGTTAGAAGTTTTGGTTATCATAGATTCAGAGCAAATTTCTTTAAAAATATCGCAAAATCGAATCCAGAATATTATCTAACACCGCAAGGTTTGGCATCGCTTTTAACAGATTTAGGTGTTGATGGAAGAACTATTCAACATATAATTAATGCAATCAATCCAAAACTAACTGATGCTTATCAAAGATATGTGTCAAGTAAAAATGTAACAATACCTCCACCGACACCACCTCAAAGAATTGATGTACCTAATGTTCCACAGCAACAACATAGAGATGTTAGACAAGCTTTTACTTATGGAGTTCAACAACAAACACAATCACAACCCGTAGGTTGGTATGAACCTGTAAGATATCAGCAATGGCAACCATATCAACAATATCCTTATCAACCATATCCAATGAATCAACCATATCCTTCATATCCAACACCTTATGATATAAGAAGAGAACTTGATGAGTTTAAAAGAGAAATTCTTAGAGAAATCAGGCTCGAACGTTATAGAGAGAGGTCTGTAGATTTATTTGGTGAAAAGAAAGAAGAACATGGTATCAATATCGAGAAGTTTAAAGAGATAATGAAGGAAGCTCTTAGACCTCTGGAGGAAAGAATTAGTAAATTGGAAGAGGATAAAAAGAAAGAAGATATGTACTCAATGGTAAGAAGTGCTGCTGAAACTGTAGCTGAGAAGTTTTCAAAAGAATTCGAATCACTTAAAAATTATGTTGAGAGAAGATTTGAAAAACTAGAGAGTGAGGTAGAATTTCAAAAACAAATAAGAACTAGGGAACAAGAATTGAAAGCTGAGTTTGAAAAACAGTTGAAAGAAAGAGATAAAGAGATTGAAAGATTGAAAGAGGAAATTAGACTAAAATCATCACCAGAGCCAGAGGAAATTAAAAAGCTTAGAGTTCAACAAGAAGGTGCTGACCGCTTTTTTCGAAACATCAGAGAAGCCTTCCAAGACTTCGCCCCCTTCTTCGACCCAATCGTTAGAGGTCTCCCACTCGCAATCATCGCAAGCTGGGAAGCAAGAGGAATCATTCCAGAAGGAACAGTCGCAAAAATTGTTAAAGGAACACAAGTCGGAAGAGAGGTGATTGATAGAGTACATAGAAGATTGGAAGAAAAATTGAGGTCATAGTGAGGTGATTAGATGTACAAAATACTATTCACTAGTAGTAAAGGCGGAGTTGGGAAAACGACGGTTACAGTGTTTACTGCACTAGCATTGAATAGATATTATAATAGAAAAGTTGGAATTTTGGATGCTGACGTTACAGACCCAGATGTTCCTAGGGTGCTTGGGGATAGAGATAGAAGTGGGTTGCAAGTCAAGGATTTTAAGTTAATACCAAAAATTGTTAGAGGAGTAAGAGTGATATCTATGTATTATGAAGTGATGGATGATGTTCCGTTTATAATATACGGTAAAGATAGAGCTGAAAGATTTATAAGAGCATTTTGTAAGGATGTGGATTGGGGTGATATCGATTATTTATTCATCGACTCTCCACCAACGACGACGGATGAAATCATGGGTATTCTTCAACATCTAGATATCGATGGAGCAATATTAATACTGCAAGGCAATACCAAGCAAAGTATTGCTGGTGCTAAGAAAGTATATTCTACGTTAAAATACTTCAACAAAAAAGTTCTCGGTTTTGTTTGTAACATGAGTAGTATTTTCTTCAACGACAACGTCGACCCCGAAAAAGAACTTGGATTGAAAAAACTAGCAGATATCCCATTAGAAAGAAAGCTCAGAATTGATATGTTTAGGGATTTAGCTAAAAAAATAATTGAGATTGTGGAGGGATAAGTATGTCGGATGTTGAAAAAACTATTAAGTTGATTGTTGAGGTTGTTAATAAATATCGTGATGAAATATTTTCTAGATTGAGAAAAATATTAGGTGCTGAAGGATATACGACGTTTATCAAAAATTCTCTAGCATTGATACTTATAGATGAGTATGATAAGAAACACTACGGTTTCAAAATAGTGGATGGTAAAGTAGAAATGATAAACAGAAAGGAGGAAGCAAAGGATTGTACCGCTGTGATAGTAACAGATAAAAACTTTTTCTACGAGTTCTTATCTAGTAATGACCCAGAATATCTTGCATATACAGGATACTATACATATAGGTTCGACATATATAGTAAGGATGGTAGAACTTTTATACACTTCAAGAATTTGATGATATTTCTAAAGG
>WAOB01000053.1 GCA_015521505.1 Nanobdellati archaeon
TATACTTTCGATCCTATTACTTTTGATGGAAACCAAGGTTAATTATAATGTTAATACATCATATATCTCCAACCTATTATTTTCTTCACGTTATATAGCATGTTAACAAAAGTATTTAAATGCTACAAATGCAACATTGTACATTTCTTTCCCAAACAAACGAATAGTCTCCTTCAAAAATCTTCATCATCTCTAGCGAGAAGGAGTCAGTAAGATTCTAGTAATAAATTTCTTCACCTCCAAAGAAAACTTGTTGAATAAAATTGTATATATCTTCCATACCATAATTTAAGTTTGCAGATACTGGATATATTTTTTTATATATACCCTCTTCCTTCAATACTTTAAACAAATCTTCTGAGAATCTTGCATTCATGCCTTTCTCTTTTATTAAGTCCTCGTAAAGCAAATCTAAATCCTCGCTCCATTTTACAATTTTTTCAACTTCCTCTTTCTTAAGTATATCCATCTTTGATAATACCAACATCATCGGTAGATCAAATCTAAAGCTTACGGATGCTGCTAGTAGAAGTAAAGATATAAAACCACTTGGTGTTTTAGCAACCAATGGATCGAGTAAGAATATTATAACGGAATTGTTTCTACCTAACATATCTATGATGTATCTACTCGATTCTCTTAGAGTAAACAATTCAACTTGTCCCGGTGTATCAACTAATGCATAATCCGTTTTAAACTCTTCTATAACATTTTTAACATCCTTTATATGAACAGCAATCAGATCAGCTGCTACGATCTGCGCACCATTTGGTCCAAGATTATACTGCAGCATAACATCGTCGAGTCTAATCCAGTCTCTTATATCAACATCACAGCTATATGGTAGATGTTCAACACCTGGATCCAAATTTATTGTTATACAGTCTAAACCCTGTAAATTCAACCAATATTTAAATCCTGCCGTTAATGTAGTTTTTCCCGAACCTGCTGTTCCAACAAAGTATATGAAAATCATGGTTTATAACTACAGGAACCTCTATTAAAGAATTCACATTTCTTCCAAACTTCTCTATCTTTCCAGTTATATTTACATATATGAAAAATGCAACATATTTTGCATGAATTGGCATCTTGGTTACATCTTACAAGATTCTTTCTCTGCCATTCTGTAGCTCTACATACCACCATAAATTAAAATTGTTTTGATATTTCTTTTAATTTTTTACAAATCGCATCTCCGACTTGATATGTTTTAGCATTTCCTCCCAAATCTGGTGTAAGATATTTACCTTCTTTTAATATTTCCGATACGGATTTTTCAACGATTTTTGATGCATCTTTTTCTCCAAGAAAATCTAGCATCAGTGCTGTGCTTAAAATCATAGCTATTGGATTGGAAATGTTTTTACCAGCAATATCCGGCGCTGAACCATGTATGGGTTCAAACATTCCAAATTTTTTCTCTGGGTTTATGTTGGCTGATGGTGCTAATCCAATACCACCTTGGATTGCTGCTCCTAAATCTGTTAATATATCTCCAAACATGTTTGGTGAGACTATAACCTCAAAACTTTCGGGTTTAGTTATGAGATACATTGCCATCGCATCTACGTAAACAAATTCATATGATATCTCTGGAAATTTAGATGCTACATCTTTAAATATATCTCTCCAAAAATTGTAGATGTAGGATAAAACATTAGCTTTATCTACGGAAGTAACTTTACTAAGACCTTTCTCTTTAGCAAACTCAAACGCAAATCTTATAACTCTTTCAGCTCCTTTTTTAGATATGACTCCAATTTGATAGGCAAATTCTTCATCCGATTCTATGTCAATATTCATTTTAATATTATATAAGTTTCTTTTTATATTAAGTTTTGATGTATATTTAGTTTTACTTACATGATCTCCAGCAGCAACATAGAAGTCTTCGGTATTTTCTCTTATATAGTATATTCTTACTCTTTTATTTATTGGTGTTTTCACGCCCTCAAAAGTTATAATTGGTCTTAAATTTACATAGAGATCAAAATGGAATCTTAATTTTAATAATATTTCTTGTTCTAGAATTCCGGGTTTTACTCTTGGATCTCCAACAGCGGAGAATAGAATGGCATCACATTCTTTTAACTCGTCTAATACATAGTCAGGTAATGTTTCACCCGTTTTCAAATAGTGTTCTGCACCATACGGATAATCTAGGAATTCGAAATCTATACCATAAATTTCTGAAATTGTATTCAAAACTTTGATCGCTTCTCTTATCACTTCCGGACCTACACCATCACCTTTAAATACAGCTATTTTATACATAAAATTTAATTTTTATTTACTTTACCTTATTGCTCTGTTGCAAGTTTAAAGAAGTTTCGTCAAGATTATAGAAACGGGGGTTAAGATTATACCTATAAATGTTCCAAGCATAAATCTTGAAAGCATATCGAGCCTCTTCTCCGAGCTTATGATTCTTTCATTAAATTTCATCTCTAAATTTTTCATTTCTTTTCTTAAACCTTCAACTTTAATATCGACGTATTCCTTCAAATCTCTCTTTAATCTCTCTTCTGTTTCTCTAATCTCTTTTCTAAGCTCCTTTATGTCATCCTTTGTAGCGACTTCCTTAAGCACTGCTCTAACGATTAATTTTCTAGATTTCAAAGCGATTTCAGTTGCAAGAATATCAGCTATTTTAGCTCTTGTTTCCTTGTCTTTCTTAAGCATCTCTACGAACTTATTCAAATCTATTATTTATTAAAGAAAAAATTTAACCTCGAAAATTTTCATATCGTTTAAATTGCAACAGAGCATTACCTTATCATTTCTATAAACAGTTTATGTATTCTTGCATCATCTGTTAATTCTGGATGAAAAGTTGCTGCTAGATGATATTTCTGCCTTACAAGTACAGGATTGTTTTCATGCGTTGATAACACTTCAACACCTTTACCTACCTCTCTTATTATTGGAGCTCTTATAAAGACGCCCCAAAATTTTCCTATACCTTTTATATCGATTTCCGTTTCAAAGCTTTCTCTTTGTCTTCCATATGCATTTCTTTGAATCTTCATATCTATTAATCCCATACAGTATTGATTCATACCGATTATCTCTTTAGACATTACAATTGCACCAGCACAAGTACCAAAAGTTGGGAGTTCGTTTTCCTTTATATATTCGTCGAGCTTTTTCTTTCTAAGAATTTTTGTTATAGTTGTACTTTCACCGCCTGGTATTATTATACCATCAACTTTTTTTATCGAATCAAAATCTTTAACATAAATATTTCTTATACCTATGTTATCAAGAATTTTTTTATGCTCTATTACACTTCCTTGTATTGCTAAAATACCTATAAT
>WAOB01000054.1 GCA_015521505.1 Nanobdellati archaeon
GTGCTTAGGCAAGACATCTTTTACAATTTCCCTAAATAATATTTTATTTTTTAATATACTCATTTTTTTGTGAGGTGGTATGGTTTTTGACAGATTTATTAATCTATAATCAAGATATGGACATCTCACCTCTAACCCATGAAACATGCTGCTTCTATCTACTTTAGTTAGATAATTATCTCCTAATGTTCTAAACATAATATCGAAATTTATGAATCTTTCTAACTCATTTTCAGAAGTGTACTTTATAGAATCGTAGTTTAGTTTAACCCATTCTTTATATTCTTCTGAAAGATATTTTATCTCTTCTAAGAAAGAGCACAGCCATTCATCAAGAGGTTTCTTACTTAATCTTATGATCTCCATAACTTTCCATAAAAAAGAATATTCTTGTGTTAGTTTTTGTATTTTTGATGCTAGAACATCTACTATAGGGATTTTTGAGAAAAGTTTTGAAATTAAAAATGCTCTATATATTTCATAACCTCCAAAGACCTCATCACCCCCGTCTCCACTTATTACTACTTTAACTTGTTTTCTTGCCTCTTTTGATAATATAAGAAGAGGAAACGCCGATATATCAGCAAAAGGTTCATCAAAAGTCTTTATGAATATTTCCATTAATTCATTGTAATTTTCTCTAAAATCAATTATGTTTGCGTTATCCACCCATTTTATTACCTCTCTACTTTCATCATGTTCTTTGTCATGGAATCTTATTGTAAATGTTTGCATCTTTGGATCTATTTCTTTTGCCAGAGCATATAAAAAGGAACTATCTAATCCTGAACTTAGGAATAGTCCAACAGGCACATCGCTGTTTTGAATTCTTATTTTTAGAGAATCTTTTATCAGTTCTTTAATTTTTCTTTTTAATTGTTTCGTATTTTGCTCGTATTTAGATATCGGTAGAAAGTAGTACTGAGTAATTGTTATTTTATTTCCATCAAAGATTAGATTGTGACCGGGTTTTAGCTTATATATATTATCCATTATTGTGTATGGTGAAGGAATAAATCCTAAAGAGAAATATAGATTAACGCTTTTCTTGTTTATCTTTTTGTTTGATTGAATTAAATATAATGGGGAGATTTGACTGCTAAACGCAAATCTTTTAGTGTTTTCATCATAAAAATAATATAAAGGTTTCTTTCCAACTCTATCTCTTGAGCAGAAAAATTTTCCTTCATCATATATGCAAAAAGCCCACATACCATTTAGTTTTTCAACTATTTTCTCTCCATATTCTATATACCCCACCAAAACTACTTCAGTATCAGATTCAGTTTTAAATAGATATCCTTTATCTTCTAATTCTTTTCTGATTTCCTTATAGTTATAGATCTCACCGTTATAAACAATCCAATACTCTTTTCCATTATGAATATATTTTAATGGTTGGTTTGATCTGGCATCTAAATCGATAATACTTAATCTTAGATGTCCTAAAGTAGCGCTTTTCAATTGGATAACAGAAGAGTTGTCTGGCCCTCTAAATGCAATTCTTTTATTCATTTCCTCAACAAGTTGTTTATCTTCCCATGATATTCCATTTATTCCGCACATTATTAAAATTATAGTTCTAAATTTTTAAAAGTAATGGATAGTAAACAAAATCTATTTATATGTTTTGGAACTAAAATAAATTATGCCACAACAAAAATCATCCTTAAGTGATGTAGATAAAGTTATTGTTGATTGGATTAAAGAACAATTAGATAATGGAGAGGATCCAGAGATTATAAAAGAATCTTTACTTATTCTCAATCAAGATCCTGGTTTGGTTGATAGGGTCTTGGAGGAAAGAGAGAAAAAAGAGAGGAAAGTGGGTGATAAAGGCAAAGAAATTAAGAAACAAACAAAAAAGGAAAAGAGTGAAAAAGAGGGGAAACTAGAAGAAAAAAGTATAGAGGAGAAAATTGAGGAAATTAAGAAGGAAATAAAACAGGATGTAATTTCTGTTCCTTCAGTTAATGTAGTTGATGAACCAATTAGGATGAATATACCCAAAGAAAACATACCCAAAAACGAAGAATTATATGTCTTGGAACATAAAAAACCAATGAGTAATTTAATGATAAAAGAAAAAATACTTGAAACATATTTGAAAAGCAATATTGCATACATATTAATCTTTATCGGTATTTGTTTGATGCTTATTGGTGTGTATGTATATTTTTATTTATGATAGGTGATGAGTATGAGTATAAAATTGCCTAATATAGAAGATACAGCGTATTTTACTGTGAGAAATCTTAAAGATAATGATGACAAAGTTAAAGGAAAAATAGTACTTTATAGGGTAAAGGGTAAGGAAGAATATGAGTTTTATATACTTTGTCCTATATGTGGTAAGGAGAGCCAAGGAAGTAAAATATTCAAAAGAAGACCTTTTAGGTTAGAATGTTTGCATTGTGGATATAAGATTGTTGTTGAGAAAATAAAACCCAAAAAATAATGGTGATAAAGATGGAAATTGTGCATACAGAAGGATATGATAATCTTATGAAAGAGATCTCTGGAAAGGAGGTTGTGTTGGTTGGTATTGGTCCTAAAAATTGTGAAGAATGTGATGAATGTGAAAAGAATTTGTTGAGGATTTTAGAAAAATACAAAGAGAAGGATTTTAAGTTCATAAGGTGTGTTATGGATGATACTATAGTTGAGAAATTTAATTTGACCTCTCCCACATTAATTGCTTTTATTGATGGTAAGGAGGTTGAGAGATTTATTCCAGAACAAACAGGTATGGATAAGTCGTTTTTTGAAAAAGTAGAAAGATTCTTAAAAGAACATTTGTAGTTATTTAATTATGATTATTGTGGATGGTGGTTTTGGCGAAGGAGGTGGACAGGTTTTAAGAACTTCTGTTGCTTTATCTCTTATATTAAAAAAAGATACAAGGATCATAAATATCAGAAAAAATAGAAAACCTCCGGGTTTGAAGAACCAACATAAGATGATGCTCGATTTCTATGAAAGTGTTTTTAATGTGAAGATTGAAGGGAAGTTTGTTGGAAGTAAGGAGGTTATGATTTATGGAAGTGAATTTAATCCTGAAGATTTATCTTTACCATATGAGTGGGATTTGAAAACAGCAGCATCTATAACTTTATTTTTACAAGGAATTTTTCCTGTCTTCATGTTCTACAACATACCTGTGTTTTTTAAGATAAAAGGAGGTACAAATGTTTCTTACTCTCCTTCTATTGAATATTATAACTATGTCTTATTCCCTTTACTTGAAGTGTTTGGTTTTAGAATGGATATAGATGTTATTAGAAAAGGATATTATCCTAAGGGTAATGGAGAGGTTTATTTTCGTTATGTAGGGACATTCTATAAAGACTATAAGGATGATTGGTACAAAATAAAAGAGGACATTAATTTTAACCATATAATTAACTATACTTCAGATTTAATGGAAAGAGGTTTTTGTGAGAGATCCTTACAGTTCTTGAAATCGCATGGTTTGGAGATAGAATCCCATGTATGTAATAAAATTACTTCCTCTTCCTCTGGGGTTGATGGTATAATATTTGATAAAAACAATCTATTTGGAATGGATTACTTGGGAAAAAAAGGAAAAAGATTGGAAAATATCCTTGATGAGAGAATTTTATATATTAAAGAATGTCTCTCAGAAGAAACGATAGTTGATATATTTCTTGCTGATCAAATGTTGCTTCCATTGAGTATTTATGCAAATCTTTTTGATAAACGGGTTTGTTTTACTTGTTCCCAACCGACAACGCATTTTACCACTAATATTCATTTAATTTCTAAAGTTTTTTCTTTTGTTAAGATAAGATATCAAAAACAAAGTAGGATGATAACAATTACTCCTTGCAGTGTGTGATTTACAAAAATCCAAAGAACATGTTCAATATGTCCTTAAATTGATTTATAATTTTTGTTACTAAGTTACCTCCTAAGTACAGAATCATGATTATTGAGATAACTGCGAGAATAACTGCAACCAGATACATGCCCATTCCTTCTATAGCAACTCCTTTTTTCTTTGTCTTTTCCATTATATTCCACCGATCATTTTATATGTGACTAACAGTAACAAGAGGATAAATAATATTGCTAAGGAAATGTCTCTTAATAGATGGACGTTAACCATGAATATTATTTTATTTTGAAGATGTTTATATAATTATAATGCAAAGATTTTATCTCAATATATTGCTATCTTTATATGTCATTATGTAGTTGTATTTTCATAACCATAGTATGGAAATGCATATATATCAACCAAAAACAAAAAAGTAGTGTTCACCACCTTTAGGCATCCTTTTTATTTTATTATTTTACCTTGAAGGGAGATAAAACGAAAAGGGAGATAAAACATGTCAAGACCAAGTTATACTTATATTAGAAGAAAGAAGAAGATTCATTTATGGGTATTATACCTGTTGGGAGTAGGTGTTGTAGTTACATTAGCAACTTATACAACTTCTTTAAGTAATGTACATGCAATAGCAAACGATACCATTACTATTTTTGTTAATGTTTCACAAGTCAGTTTGGTGGATATAAATCCCTCTTCTTTAGCATGGAGTGGTGTTGAACCAGGAAGTGTGGGAGATAAAACGCTTGAACAAAATAATTATGAAGCAATATGGATTGAAAACATCGGATCTGTAAACATAACTGCTATTTGGTTTAATGCTTCTTATCCATCTCAATTGCCTTTTGGTAGCGGAGACCCTAATAAATATGATGCAGGTAATTTTGTGGTCATTTCAAATGATTCTACAAAATATTATTTTGTTAATAGGGTTGAGTATAGAGAGGACGACCCAATGTATGTTAGAACTAATAAAGCAATAAATTCTACCTCATATCTTTACGGAATCATCTTTGGAAGATTTAGAAACGCTTCCAAGGAATATTTTTGGGAGTTCAACACACTTGCAGGAGGGCAGAACTGTACTTATGGTAATTTTTATATCTCTAATGAGCCAAAGACTCAAGAAACCACTGGAGATTCGGATTTAACTGATAATACACCATATCTTATTCAACCTGTCCAGCACTTATTGGATTGGTATGGTGTTGCAGAGGTTTTGGTTAATGGGAGTGATAAATACTGTGTTGTAATACCTGAGGATTGTTCGAAGGTTGTTTTTAATAGATATAATGCAGATTTACCTGGTGCTTCTACTGTGTGTAGTGGTATAAATAATGGTTACTTTGTTAATGGGACATACATTCCACCCGGAGGTGTTGCTAAATCTTATATCCAAGTATATGTTCCTTATGGAGTACCTTACGGTCCAGTTAAATCAGGAAAACTTACTGTTTATGTAAGAACTGCATGATCAACTAATAGGAGGTGAGTTGGTATGGAAGAGATGTGGTTGAACCTGAAGAAGGCAAAAATGGCTAAAAAAGCCAGATACGGTATTGGAGTTGTAAGTGCCCTGCTTGTGGCTTTTGTATTTGTTTTTATTCACAAGCAGGCAGGTATTGTTTATGGAGAATTCTCCACTGCAACTATGAGTGGAGATGAGGCACAGATTTTGGTAACAATAAATGGAAAAACTATTATTGATATTACACCAGAAATAATGAATTTTGGTTTGTTAGATCCAGGTAGTATTGGAAATGTATATAATGTAACTGATGGTACAAATAATGATATTCAACTAAGTCAATATGAGATAGAGAATTTGGGATCAACTAACATAACACAAATTTGGTTAAATGTTACTCAACCAACCCAAAATCCTTTTGGTACAGGTATTAGCGCATATTACGATCCGGGTAATTGGATTGCAGTAAATGTTTCATGGATAAAAACGACAAGCGGTGTACCAACTTACGATAACTCCATATCCTATGTGGATAGGATAGAATTTAACGAATCTAAGGAGTTGGTTTATTTGAACACACCATTAAATACAGTTTCATACGGAAGGTTGAGGTTTGCGAATAAAGAGTACTTTTGGGCAATAAACACTACTGCAGCCAATTGTTTAGCAACAACTACTACCCCTGTGTTTTTAGTATTAGGTAATCCAAATGAACCACACAATGTTACTGATACAGGAGATATTAACTTAGTTGATGGAGATGAAGTGGTTTTGAGATATACTGGAAATGATGGTACATATTCCTATCCTGAAACAGCATTAAAGAATTATCCTGTCACGGGAGAGGAATATGTGCCTTTAATTGCAGGAGATTGTTCTCATGTAAGATTAGTTAAGTGGAACAAGGATGCATTGCCTGCCGGAGTTGAGAATTTATTGAGTAACTACGGATATGTGTTTAACACCACAGATTCAACTCAGGGCTTATTACCAGGGCAGGCAATTGCGATGAATATAGAGATGAGAGTACCTTATGGTGTTGTACAGGGTAGTTATACAGGTTATTTAACTGTAGTTGCTTCCTCATTGTGAGAGGGAAGTTGGTTGTAGTTCCATACCAACTATGACCCTCCCTTTCCTCTTATTCTATTTTTTATGGTGTGTCTAACAGCAGTAATTGTTTTTAGATAAGATGAATGTTTATTATAATGAATGGAAAAAGAGTGATAAAAATGGTTTTGGAATATAAATAGTATTTGAAGAAAAAATATGTAAGAGAAAAACTATTAACAGAGATATATCGAGAGATTGCTGAAGAAAGGCATCTCAAGAGCATTCCTTCTAGAGAGATTAAGAATTGGCTGAAGGTAGATGGGTTAGTTTATGAATTCCTTTAAACAATAGCATAGAAAGGCATCCTACACCTATTGAGGAAGACAGATCTAATTTTATAGGTAAATATAATGTACATAATAGGATATTATGTATTATTAATGAAAAAGGAGAAACATTATATCGCTCTAGCTTCCTCTCATTTGATTGTAATGGTGTGGAAGTGTATGATTTACATTCTGAGAGTAAATATAAAATAGGTGATAACATAACAGATTTCAATGAGAGAATAAAATATGTTGATACATATAATGTAAACAATAGTATGATTGCATCTGTAGATGAGAAAGGTAGATATCTTGTGGCACCTTTAAATAAAGACAGAGTTGAGGCTCTTAAGAAAGCAGGATATAAAAAAGACTCTTCATTATATGTGCCGTTTTCTAATAG
>WAOB01000055.1 GCA_015521505.1 Nanobdellati archaeon
CCGGAATATATTCCAAGTCTCGAGAGTAAGAATAGCATTTGCTCAGAAAGTTCTCTTGAAGGAAGTTTTAACATGATTTTATTCCTGTATATTTTTCCATTACAATCAAAGATTCCTCGTATAAGTCCTATTATAAATTCTTCCTTAGCAGATAAAACGAAAGAAGGTAATCTCTTATCTGAATTTTTTCCAAAATATGATAGAAATTCAACTAAAATGTTTGAATTTAACGATAATTCTTTCTCATATTCTTTCTTACTCAAATCTTTAATTTTAAGTTCTTTAAGACATTCTAAAACTTTGTTTATAATTTCTCTCCGAGAATTTGATATCGTTACGTTTCCATTTTTCAAAAAACCTTTAGCTATATAAACTCCAACCACATATCCCAACTTCTCGTTTAGTTCTATTTTCGATTCTATATTGTTAGTATGGTTTATATTATCTAAATATATCTTCCTTATTATAGGAATTCGATCCCCTATCTTCAGTCTTTCACCTCTAATTGGTAGGATAGAGTTATTCTTCCTAATAATAAAAGAGTGATAAGGCGTTGCCACTATTTCTCTTCCTGTTTTAGTTCTTATCTTTAGGAGATAACCATCGAATTTATGTCTTATAAATGACGATACTCTCTTCCATACCAATTTTTCGTCATCAGTTAATGAGAGAACCTCTATATCAGTATCAATATCACATACCTCTGAGTCATTTATACGCTTGCATCCATATCTTTTGATCATTCCATCGACAAGGTCTCCTATTTTAATAAATTCAACGTTCTCTCCTCTTTTTATTATAATTTTTTCATCTCTATGTAGTGACATCTGTGTACTTGGTTCTCCTATACTTTGAGCTGCAATTATTCCTACAGCTTCTCCAGGTTGAATCGTTGAGAAATCCAATCTTCTAAGAATTTCGGATTTTATTCTCTTTAAATCTTCTTCAGTCAAATCTTTATATTTTTTTAATTCTTGAATTAATTCGTTATAAATATTTTCAGGAATTTTTTCTTTCAAATCTTTGAAGAATTCTTCAACGTTCACGCTTTTCACCTATGATACCTTCAATTATTTTTTTAACATCTAAAGTTTTACCCCAATCACTTCTCGATGGATCAATGCCATCATCACCATATTTAAATTGAACGATAACTCCTCTAGCATCCCTCACCGTCCCGTCATATTCAACTTTTAAATCTTGTAGAGCATTGATCAGTCTTCTCTGCATATATCCGGATTGACTTGTTCTTATAGCTGTATCAACAAGACCTTCTCTTCCACCGGCTGCATGGAAGAAATATTCTACTGGGTGTAATCCTTTCTTATAACTACTTGCAACAAATCCTCTTGCTTTAGCACCTAAATCACCTTTCTTGAAATGTGATAAAACTCTATTTATAAATCCTCTTTTGACTCTTTCACCTCTAACTGATTGTTGACCTAAACAAGCAGCCATCTGAGTTATGTTCAACAAAGATCCTCGTGCACCAGTTATTGCCATGATTCTTGCATGATTCTCTTTTCTCTGTTTCTCAAGATATTCGTTTGCAATTCTTCCCGACGTATCTCTAGCTTCGGACAATATCTGCATAATTTTCATTTCAAGAGTTTCTTCCAAACTTCTTCCAGGCAAAGGTTCAAGTAAACCTTCTTCATACATTTTTATAACTTCTTTAACCTTCTTTATAGATTCCTGTAATACTTCCTCAATTCTCTCTATAGCCTCTTGGGGCAGGTCTTCATCATCTATACCTGTAGTAAATCCTCTACGCATTAAAAATGCAATTATGAATTTTGTATATGAATCTAAAAATTTTCTTGCAGCTTCTAGTCCATGTTTCTTCGCAATAATATCTACAACTTCTCCAGCGAATGCTCCTATTGCTTTTTCATCGATAACTCCTCTTATGAGTTTACCATTTCTTATTACTACAAAAGCATCGTGTGGACAATTTTCTTCCAAACATTTTTCACAACCATAAGATTTACATAATTTTGATTTAAACTTGATATTTATATCATCTGGTAAGAATAAACTGAATACTTCCTTACCTGTAAATTCTTTTTTATCTCCTAATTTATTATAAACATCTTCAAGTATACCTGCTATATATAATAGATCGATTAATTCCTCTCTGGATATTTTTGTTCCTCTTTTTGTTAAAAGATAGGATCCAGAGATATGATCATGAATACATCCTATTATAGGCCCTCCAAATCTCGGTGACAATATTTGTGTTTGTACTAACATCAATATTCTTGCTTCAGCTCTTGCTTCTTCTGTTTGAGGTACATGAAGATTCATCTCATCTCCATCAAAATCCGCATTATAAGGAGGACAGACAGTTAAATTTAATCTAAATGTTCTACCAGGTAATACCTTAACAATATGTGCCATCATGCTCATCCTATGTAACGATGGTTGTCTGTTAAACAATACTATATCCCCATCCATTAAATGTCTGTGAACAACCCATCCTATATCAAGTTTATCTGCAACTTCATCCAGATTCTTTACTCTTGCCAAATTAATTCTTACACCATCAGGTCTTTCAATATAATTTGCTCCAGGATATTTGTGAGGTCCGTTTCTTATCAATTGTTTAAGAAATTCCTTGTTAAACATCGTAACTCTAACCGGAACTGTCAATTCCTTTGCAACTTCTAATGGAACACCCACTTCATTAAGACTTAGGTTTGGATCTGGTGAAATCACTGTTCTAGCAGAATAATTTACTCTTTTACCAGAGAGATTCCCTCTAAATCTACCTTCCTTTCCTTTTAATCTTTGTGCCAACGTCTTCAAAGGTCTTCCAGATCTATGTTTTGCTGGTGGCATTCCCGAAATTTCGTTGTTTATGTATGTAGCAACATGATACTGGAGTAAATCCCATAAATCTTCTATAATAGGTTGTGGAGCACCAGCTTCAAGAGCATCCATCAACTTTTTATTTATCCTAACTATATCTACGAGTTTATGTGTTAAATCATCCTCACTTCTCTCACCTGTTTCTAATATTATTGAAGGTCTCACCGTTACCGGTGGAACAGGTAAAGCTGTTAATACCATCCACTCCGGTCTATTATTTTCATCTAAACCTAAGAATATTAGATCATCGTCTGGTATTTTTTCCAGTCTTTCTCTTATATCTATTGGTGTTAGTTTTCGCTCTCTCTTTCTTTTATCTTGCTCTTCAGGATTTATTTCTACATAGTTATAAGGATTCTCAAATTTAATTTCATACTGGACAGCATTGCAATGTGGGCAGGTTTTTCTATCTTTTACAGTTTTTATTATTTCATCAAATATTTCAAACAATAATATGCTTCCTTTATATTTCTTTAATCTTTCTAAAAATTTTGATCTCTCTTCCTTTGTTAATCTAACTCTAGAACAGTTCCTACATATAACCTTAAGAATCTTTGCAATATATTTTGCATATCCGATATGAATAACAGGTCTAGCTAATTCGATTACTCCAAAATGTCCTGGACATTCACCAAATTTTCCTCCACACGTTTTACATCTAAGCCCTGGAGTAACTGTTCCAAGCCTTCTATCCATTAAACCTCCATCTACAGGATAACCATCTTCATCGTATGTTTCTGGAGTTACTATTTTAACGACTGCCATTTTCCTTATTGTTTCAGGAGACATTATATTAAATTTTATACCGATTATTTGTTTTTGTTCTAATCTGATAAGAATCACCTCTTTTCTCCAAGTAATAATCTTGGCAAAATACCCATACTTTTTAATTCATCTAATAATAATTTAAATGCATAACAAACTTCTACTTCCGAAAATCTAGATGTCTCTCCACATATTGGACATATAACTTTATTCCTAACATGATCCTTATATGCAATTCCACCACAATTTTCACATACAAGCATCTTATATTTATCACTTTCTTCAAGTAATCTTTCTTTAAGAAGCATTGCAGCACCATGTGCTATAAGGCAATCTCTCTCCATTTCACCAAATCTCAAACCTCCTTCTTTTGCTTTACCCTCTGTGGGTTGTCGTGTTAATAATGTTACCGGACCTCTCGATCTCGCATGAATCTTACCAGCAACCATATGATGTAACTTTTGATAATAAATTACACCTATGAAAATCTCTGCTTCATAAGCTTTTCCCGTTATACCATCGTATAAAATTTCTTTTCCATTACTCTTAAAACCAAGATTCTTAAGCATCTTTCGAAGATCTCCCTCTTTTAATCCTGAAAATGCCGAACCATCTATTCTTTCACCTTTTAAACATGCAACTTTTCCTGCTAACATTTCCAAAACATGTCCTATTGTCATTCTTGAAGGTATGGCATGTGGATTTATTATGAGATCGGGAACAATACCATCTTCGGTAAATGGCATGTCTTCATGTCTAGCTATTAATCCAACAACACCTTTTTGTCCGTGTCGAGAAGCGAACTTGTCACCGATCTCAGTTATTCTCTCTTCTCTTACTTTAACTTTTACCAATTTGTTACCTTCTTGACTAACTGTTAAGATTACCTGATCGATATAGCCTCGTTCTCCATGTCTAACAGCAACCGATGTCTCTCGTCTTTCTTCCTTTGGTACTCCAAATTCAACAATTTCTTCTAAAAATCTAGGAGGAGATGTTTTACCAATAATGACTTGATCAGATTCAACCCATGTTTCTGGTATAGCAATTCCATCTACATCTAAGGCTTTGTATGCATCTTCTCCTCTATATCCTATAACTTCTTCACTAGGTATTTCAATTCTATCTTCTTGACCACCTGGATATTTTCTCTCTTCCGTTTCATAAGTTCTGTAAAATGTTGATCTCGATAAACCTCTTTCAATAGCTGCTTTATTTATAATTAGAGCATCCTCCATATTATAACCATGATAGCTTAAAACAGCTACTATAAAGTTTTGACCAGAAGCTCTGCGATCATATCCTATTACTTCGGTTACTCTTGTTTTAACTAAAGGTATTTGAGGATAGTGTAACAAATAGCTTCTGGTATCTGTTCTTAATCGAAAGTTTGCTGTTGATAATCCAAGTGCTTGTTTTTGCATTGCAGCTCCCATTGTATTTCTTGGAGAAGAATTATGCTCTGGATAACATATATTACCTGCTGAAACACCTAAGATTAAGAGTGGATCAAGTTCCAGATGCGTATGTTCTTTTGTTACTTCGTTAGGAAATATTGCTACAAGAGCATTTTCTTCTTCCTCGGCATCTAAGAATTCCACTTTTCCTTCTCTCAGTAAATCATCTAAGGTCTTTTTTCCTTGAATTATTGCTTTTATATCATCCTCAGAAACCAAAGGTTTTCCGTTTTTAACAATAACGAGTAATCTTCTAGCTCTACCTGCATCTGTATTAATATATACTTCGTTTAAATCTTCATAATAAACAACATTAACCTGATTGGGTAAGATTCCTTTTCTTCTTAATTCTCTTATTTTTTCAGCTA
>WAOB01000056.1 GCA_015521505.1 Nanobdellati archaeon
CTAATAACTTTATCATCTTTTATAATAATACCTATCCTTTGGAGAGGATATCTTGCTTTTATACCGTTATTTTGCCTTAAATGTGACACAATATCATCAATATTAAATAACACATTCATGGCATCAATAATCCTCTTATTAATAAGATCTCTGTTTTTAGATCCATATTCAACAAGATGAACTGATTCTCTATATAAATCCCGATGGATATAATCAGTTAAATAAGGAATTATTGGAGCATAAAGTGTTGTAAGTTTTTTCATAACATAATTTAAAGTCATTACTGCATAGATCTTATCATCACCATCATAATTTAAACTTACTCTATCTCTAACCATCTTTATATAAGATCTGGAAAATTTCTGTAAAGTAAAATCGTTTAGCTCATTAACTAATCTATGCAGCTCATAAAATTCTTTATCCACGATGCTGTAAATCCTTTCAAATTCAGAAATAATCCATTTATCTTCAAAGTTCATCTTGTCATAGTTCTTCTTAATGAAATCTTCTACATCTGTAGAATGATCTAACAATGCATATGTTTTTATAAATTGATATATATTCCAATATACATTCAATATTTTCCCTACTTTATCCAACTCAGACCAGCTAAAATAAAAGTTATTCCATGGAGGTGCTGAGAGTAAATACATTCTTAAAGCATCTCTCCCGTATTTCTCAATAGCCTCTTCAGGAGTAATTACATTTCCTTTACTTTTACTCATCTTAACGCCTTTGGCATCTAGAACCAGACCATGAAATATTATTCTATTAAACGGCCTTTTATCAAAAGTAATGACTGATGTTATTATTTGAGAGTTCCACCATCCTCTAATCTGATCAGCACCTTCTATCTGCAAATCACAAGGCCAAAGATCATCAAATAATTTTCTGTTAGAGGGATAATCTAAAGCAGACCAAGATGCAACACCAGAATCAAACCACACATCCAAGACATCCTGAACTCTTCTCATTATACTATAACACTTTTCACATTTTATTTCTATCTCATCGATATAAGGTCTATGCAAATCCTCTAATTTCTTCCCTGTCCTTTCCTCAATTTCTTTAATAGAACCGAAAACTTCAATATTATTACATTTGTTACATATCCAAATAGGCAAAGGGATTCCCCAATATCTCTGTCTTGAAATAGGCCAATCCTCTAAATTTTCCAACCATGTTTTAAATCTCTTCTTTGCCCATTCTGGATGCCACTCCACATTCTCATTCTCTTCAATCAACTTATCTCTTATTGCAGTTATCTTGAAAAACCATTGATCTACTGCCATTAAGATTAATGGTGTAGAGCATCTCCAACATTTAGGATAATCGTGAGTTATTTTCTCCTTATAGATTAAAGAACTACTATCTTCCAACCATCTCATAACAATCTCATTAGAGTCATAAGCAAACATACCTCTCAACGGACCCATAAAATCTTTATAAGTCCCATCCAAATTCAAAGGAGAAATAATGTCCAAACCATAAGGTAATGCTGCCTTGTAATCTTCTTTACCATGTCCTGGAGCAACATGAACCAAACCTGTACCTTCTTCTAAGGTTACATATCTTGGATTGGTTATAATGAAATGTCCTTTCTTAAGATTTCGTAAAGGAGGTATTTTATCCTTAAAAGGATGAATGTATTTCTTTCCTTCGAGTTCTTCTCCTCTTACAACTTTAACTATTTCATAATCCTCCATTTTCCATTTTTTCATTACTTTATTTACCAAATCTCGTGCAATAATATACACTTCTGCTCCTACCCTAACATAAGAATATTCATAATCTGGATGCACCATGATTGCCACATTACTTGGCAATGTCCAAGGAGTTGTTGTCCAAATAACAGCATAAGTGTCCCTTTCATCCTCTAATTTGAACTTAACAAAAATAGATGGATCAGATTTCTTCATATATTCTATTTCATTATAAGCAACCGCTGTTTCACATCGTGGGCAAACATGAACAGGATAAAAACCTTTGTAAAGAAGACCTTTCTTATAAGCAACTTTAAAGGTATACCAAGCGCCCTCTATATAGTCTTTAGTTAAAGTTATGTAGGGATCATTGAAATTCATCCAAACTCCCAAATTTTTAAACTGCTCATTCATCACACCAATATATTTAGTTGCAAATTCTCTACATTTCTCTATAAATTTATCTACTCCGAATTTCTCTATATCTTTTTTAGATTCAAATCCCAATTCCTTCTCAACTTTAACCTCTATAGGTGTTCCGTGAGTATCATAACCTGGCCTATCGAAAACATTTCTACCTTTCATTCGCATAAATCTTATATATGCATCCTTTAGAATTTTATTCCATGCAGTACCCATGTGAATAAAACCTGTTGCATATGGAGGTCCATCTAAAAAATAAAATTTAGGATATTTAGAAAATTTCTCTTTTGTCTTAGAATAAATATTGTCTTTTTCCCATCTCTCCTTTACTGATTTCTCAACCTTCTCAAAATTATATCTCTCAAACATAAAAATTATTATTAGGATTACTTTTTTAAAAGTTACTTCATAACGTAAGAATTAATGTTAATGTTTTTACTGAACCATAACCTCAACTCACTCAACTCAAAAAACTTTTAGGTGGTAGGCATGAACATAATAGGAACTGCAATAAAAAGTGTTGAAGGAAAAATCAATTCTCCTGTTGCAGGTAAAGTAAGTATAGAGTATATACCTACAATAAAAGATGTGATGAAAACAAAAATCGTAGAAACTATTTCGGAAAATAAAAAAATAGATGCATTAGATATCAAATATTCTATAGATGTAAAGTATAAAGC
>WAOB01000057.1 GCA_015521505.1 Nanobdellati archaeon
ACAATTAACTTTGCAAGGGAATTATACTACAAAAAACTTTGATAATTTTAAGATATATTATATATTATCAGAAGGCAACAGATTCAGGGAAAATAATGTTATAGATAATTTGAGAATATATAAAGAAAAGTATGGAGAAGATATTTATTATGATATATGTAAGGATGCATTAAAACTATCTCCTTTATGTCAATTTTAATTACTTAAAGATTATAACAAATTTTAAAAAATTTTCTAATTAATATTAAATTATAGCTAACTCTTTGGTGATAGTATGAGAGAAAAAGAAATCACTCCTCATAAGGATGTGATACCTCATGAATTAGTGGAAATGTTAAAAGCAATAGGGTTGAATCTTTATGAGAGAAAACTTTATAGTGTTTTGTTAGTTAAAGGGTCTGCTACTGCAGGAGAGCTTGCGGATCTTTCAGGAGTTCCAAGGGCAAGAGTGTATGATGTTTTACAAAATTTAGCAGACAAAGGCTTTGTTATGATACAACAGTCAAAACCATTAAAGTATATTGCTTTACCGCCAAAGGAAGCATTAGACAGAGCAGCAAAGAATATTGCTGAAAAAATGAATAAGACAATTAATATGATAAAAACTCTTAAAGAAAGCGAAATAATAAATCAATTGGAAAAGCATTATCAACAGAGAATGAGTGAATTAGAAGAAGGAGAACTTGTAGGAACTCTTAAAGGGAAATTCACAATAGATGCACATGAGGAGAGTATATTTAAAAAAGCAAGGAACAGTATAGACCTAATAGTTTCTGATACAGGGTTAAATGAGCTTTATAGGAAATATTATTATGTATTAAAAGAGGCCTATGAAAGGGGAATAAAGATAAGGATAATTGCACCACTTACAGAAGAAAATAGAAGAGCATATGAGGTATTGTCAGACATAGCAGAGATCAGAGATGCTAAGAAAATTGAGGATGTGATGCCATATACAAAATTGGCTATAAAAGATAATGAAGAAGCATTGTTACATCTAACACATGATAAAGAAAATTCTCCAGTTTCTTATTCTTCAATTTGGACCAGGTCTGGTCATTTTGTAAAAAATTTTGCATCAAAAACCTTTGATCTTCTTTGGAAGATGCTTGAAGAATAATAAAAATATCTATAATATTTTTTCTTTTTTGAGTTTTTTCTTAATCTCTTCTGTTTTAAATATATTTAATATGTTAAATAGCTCAAGTTTATATTTGCTGTTCATATATACTTTTTTTGCTTTTATTCTTTTTTGGATTTCCTTTCCTTCTGCATCTTCATCTATGAAATCTATTATTTGCTTTTTAGAGGATAAACATAAATACGCTATGCTGCTTATTGGCTCGTTTGAAAGTGTAATGATGTGCTTATTGTCTATACCTAAATATGTTAAACTCGAAACATCTTTTTTTCCTTCTACTAGGAATATAGCGTCTTGTTGAATAGATATTAATTCTTTGATAATATTTCTTATTTTTTCTATATCTTTTATTAGCATTTATATCACAAATATTCTGTATGCTATTACTATTACAACGATAAATAGAGAAACAAATAAAAGTGCTTTGGGATCTATTTGAACTTTGGAAACATCCTCTTCATAATATCTTACCAATCCTGCTGTTGTTTGAGGTAATTGCTTCTTTAATTTTTTATTTATCTTAACCATAGTGATATTACCAAATTAGTAAATTTAAAAAGTTTGTGGAATAATTAATTTATTATGGCGTCTATTCATAGAGCGGTTGCATTTTTAATATTAGGTATAGGAGCCTTGTTAACATCCTCATATCTATTTTTAAATGAATCGTCTATTGATGCTTCTAAAATCTTTGATGTTAGATTTTTAGATACTTTACCTTCTGGGTTTTTCAGTAAGTATGTAGGAGATGAAGAGTATATACGAGCATATTTAGAATTTAACGGAAGTTTTGATGGTGTTTTTTATTATGATGTTAGAGAGGTGTCTATTTTTATAGATAGTAACGATATAAATATTAGGTTAGGCGATGATTTGCTGTATTCAAAAAATAATGTATCTATCGTTAATTATACAGGTAAGATAAATTATAAAGACGGAAATTTGGAAATGAAAGGCAGATATCTAAAGATATTTTCACCTTATTATGTTATTGTCCCAGAAAAGAGAGAGCGAATCGAGTATAATGGTACCGTAGCTTCTTTGAAAATAGCGGGTTTTGAAGTTAAAAAGTCAGTTTTTGAGGATTTTAATGGTATAGTTATCATAAAGGCTAAAGGGGATAAAATATCTTACGAGGTAAACAATAAGGATTTGGAAATTGAAAGAATAAAAGGGGAGATAATAATTAGAGATAATGAAATCTTATTTAAAGGAGAAGGTGTAATTAAAACAGAAGTTGTACTAACTCCTTTGATAAATAAGTGATGTTTTTATGGAGATCCCTCTCTTAGTAATCTTATTTTTTATATTACTTGTAGGTATTATATATTATTTTTTTACAATTATTAGGAATTATATAATTCTAACTTTTATTTCAGTACTTTCCATAATAT
>WAOB01000058.1 GCA_015521505.1 Nanobdellati archaeon
AAGAAATACTATCTCCTGAGAAAGGTTTATTTTAACTCAACAAAGATAAGTTTTTTCATTAGAGTCTTGCTTATGGCGTATTTTGTTAGGAAATTGTCACAAAATAAGATAATCTATGCGCAAGACGTCAGTATAAGCGGGTTATCATCTCTTTTAAGTTTTAAAAGATTTTGTTTAAGATTTGTAGGGGATTGGGCTTATGAAAGTTATTATGC
The DNA here is from genome assembly GCA_015521505.1 of Nanobdellati archaeon. GTDB lineage: Archaea > EX4484-52 > EX4484-52 > EX4484-52 > JAADEF01 > WAOB01. The sequence goes on from WAOB01000058.1 coordinate 216, forward strand.
TAATAAAATAACTGCAATGCCATACAAACAATTCCTTTTTAAAACAAAGAAAAATTTACTTTTAAGGGTACTTTCTAAGATTGTGTTCATTAGATCACGAACCATAATAACTCCTGCATATCATCTTAGAGATATATTAATGAATTATTACAAAATTAGATCAAAGAAAATTGTAGTAATACCTAATTTTGTTAATATCTCTGTTAATAAGAAAAAAACAAAAAAGCAACCAATGTCCTTTATATTTATAGGTAGAATGGTTTCTCTTAAACGGTTGGATTTATGTATAAAATGTTTTATAAGGATAAAAAATGAATATCCCGAATCTGTTTTGTTTATTGTAGGAGATGGATATCTCCGAAGCTTTTATACGGATATAATTAAAAAACTTAACATACAAAAGGTTATTTTCATAGGAAGATTATCAAAGAGAGATCTTTATGATTTGTTGTCTTCTATAGAATACTTAATCATTACTAGTGATCATGAAGGCATTCCATTTAGTGTTATCGAGGCAGGATATTTTGATGTAAAAATAATAGCGAGATATGGAGAATGGGTAAATGAACTAAGAGACTATGTTCCTATGTGTGTATTTAATGATTATAATGATGTTCTGAATTGTATTAAAAAACCTTTTGAAAATGATTTAAATAAAGATGTCCTTGATGTGTTTAGTAAGGATACGCATTTATCTAAATTGAAAGAGATACTTCTTAAGGGCCCGTAACTCAGCTTGGGAGAGTGCCCGGCTTCGGACCGGGTTGTCGTGGGTTCAAATCCCACCGGGCTCGTAGCAGGACACAGGACATTTGTCCCTATACTCCTGATTAATGCTCTTAACGAGCAGAACCGCCTCGCAGATACTCTCGATGAGTATAGCGAGGAATACTCTCTACACCCCTTTACAGATTGCCTAACAGCAGAAACACGTTGTTAATGCTTGGTGTATATGCTCATTTAATACTCTCTATTAATACTTTAAAGGTAATAAGTAATTATTATAGCGAGGGAATGCTCCTTTTTACATGTCTATAGTTCACCAAACATAATATTCAACTTGATTTACTTTGAGGGTTCGATTACTTCACTAATATTTTGGGTTTATGTTCTAATTAATATAAGGGTGATATTTCTTTTTGGGTGTTGTGGGTTTTAGTAATATAATATTTTAAGTATTCTAAAATATGCGTATAAAGACTTAAAGAGCAACTTTTAAATATCTTTCTTTTATAATGCATATTTTTATGAGAGAAGATACAGTTTCAGAGATTTTTGATCACATTTTTACATTTTACAATATTTTGAGAGAGAACATTCCCTCTAAGTATTATAAAATAAATATAAGCGTTTTTCCTGAAGAGTTTAGAGTATATTTTTGGATGTATAGCAAGGATTACGGAAGATATAAGAGTATAGAATCTTTTAGATCTCTTATACCTATATATGAAACTCTGGTTTTTGAAGAACCATTAGAAGATGCTTTTGTTAAATATATGTATCTTTCATTTGATATACCTATTTTAAGTTTAACAGTTAACTATGAAGATGGTTGTTCCACAGAATCACGATTTATACATGTTCCTGATTTTGGAAATTACGATGAAAGAAAGTTTTATGAGTTTCTTATAAAATTTATTTATTCTTCTATTTGTATTTCGTATGAGGAAGAATCAGTAGAGTATTTGTTGAATAATAAAAAAGTATTTGATGAATTTAGATTATCTGTTATGCATAGGAAATTGGTTGAGAGTGTTATTATGTCAAAACAAGAAGAGATAATAGATCAACTCTCTTTTTTATATAATGGTATTTTTATTGGAAATGGAGAAAACATTGAAAAAGATATAGAGAAAGAGTATTCTCTTCTTTCGAGGCATTATGGTATTAAAGTACCTTTTAACATATATCTCTCTGCAGTTTTAAGGAAATGATTTTTAAATATCTAGTTTTAATGATTTTTTATGAAAAATTTAGAACTTTTAAGTCCAGCAGGAAGTTTCGAAAAAATGAAATATGCTTTTCATTACGGTGCTGATGCGGTTTATATCGGCATAAAAGCCCTTTCTCTTAGGGTTAAAGAAAATGAATTTACTCTTGAGAATATAGGAAAAGCGATCAAATATGCACATAACATACATAAAAAGGTATATGTTACAGCAAACATATATCCCCGACACTACAATGAAAGAACCCTTATTGAGTATTTAGAGGTGTTGTCTTCCAAAGAGCCAGATGCATTTATTGTTTCGGATCCAGGTATAGTAATGATAATAAGAGATAATTTAGATATACCAATACATTTGTCAGTCCAAGCAAATACTACAAATAAATTCTCTGCAAAGTTCTGGTATAAGCAAGGTGTGGAAAGAATCATTCTTGCGAGAGAACTAAGTTTAGATGAGATAAGAGAAATACACGAATATGTTCCTAATCTCGAACTTGAATTTTTTGTTCATGGAAGTATATGTATGACTTACTCTGGAAGGTGTTTGCTTTCAGCGTATATGAGTAAGAGAAATCCTAATTTGGGTGTGTGTTCTCATTCATGTAGATGGAGATATAGAGTTTATATAGAGGAAATTAATAGACCAGGAGAGCTAATGTTGGTTGAAGAAGATGAGCATGGGACATACATTATGAACTCAAAAGACCTTTGTCTTATAACCAAACTTAAGGAATTAATTGATGTGGGTATTATAAGTTTTAAGATAGAGGGAAGAAATAAAACAGAATACTATGTGTCTGTAGTAACAAGAGCATATAGAAAGGCATTAGATTCAATAATCAAAGGAGAAGAACCAAATTATGATGAGTTGATGTATGAACTTTATTCTGCTCCTAATAGGGGTTTTATAACCTCATATTTAGATATGCCTTCTTCAACCTTTAATAAAGATCTGCAGAATTATACTACTACATCATCTCTCCAGACGCACAAGTATGTTGCCAAGGTTAAAGAAGTTAAAAATGATGAACTTTTATGTGATATTAAAAACGAGGTTTTTGTGGGTGATAAAGTTGAGATAATAACCAAAAACGAAATCATTCCCACCACGATAAAGAGAATAATGAAAACCCATAAGGAAGTTGGGAAAGCAAATCCTTCAGATACAGATGTTATTTTGATTGTTGATACTCCTATACATAATGAAGAATACCTTCTCGTAAGAAAGAAAATTTAGAAATTGGTAAGTGAGTTGATCACTTCTTCCTTTTTAAATGATTTGAGATTTTCATAATCCTGACCAAATCCTATAAAAAATATGGGTTTCTTTACAGCGTAGCATATATTTAATAAAGCACCACCTTTAGAATCAACATCTGTTTTTGTTACTATATATCCATCAAACCCCACATCATTAAACAATTTTGCTTGGTTGATTATATCACTTCCTGTGGTAGCATCTACAACTAAGAATTTTACTGTAGGATTTGTAACCCTTACTATTTTCTTTAACTCATCAATAAGATTTTTGTTTATATGTGTTCTTCCAGAGGTGTCTGCTAATACATATTCTATATTATGTGCTTTAGCATATTCTATTGCATCATAAATAACTGCTGCACTATCGCTTCCATATTCTGATTTTATTATTTTTATTTCTAATGCTTTCGCATGTTTTTCTAATTGTTCTATTGCTGCTGCTCTATAAGTATCTCCTGCAGCAAACACTATAGTATGTCCTTTATCTTTAAGCATTTTTCCTATCTTTGCAATTGTGGTTGTTTTACCTACACCATTAAAACCAAAGAACAATAAAACAATAGGTATACCTTCTGCTTTGTCTTCTACCAACTCTTTGAAATTACCTTCTATGATTATTTCATCTAATACTTCTTTTAATACATCTTTAATTATTTCTTTTATTTCTAAGAAACTTATTTTTTTGCCAATAAGATTTTCTTTTATTTTTTCATTTATTTTTTCTACTACCTCGAGAGAAACATTACTCTCTAACAAAGCAATTTCCATTTCCCATAATATATCTTTTAAATCTTCTTCTTTAATATTCTTTTCTGTTAACTTCTTTGCTATATTTTCTGTACCTTCTCTAAATATGTTTCTTAATTTGTTGAAGAACATAGGCGAGGACCGGGATTCGAACCCGGGTCAGCGGATCCACAGTCCGCCAGGATAACCACTACCCTATCCTCGCTTATTATTCTTTATTTAAAGAAATGAGATTTAAAAAGATTACTCAGGGAGATATTCTAATTTCAAGGTCTTTTATAAAAGGTATTTTTATTCCATATATCATAACTAATTGTTGGTATT
>WAOB01000059.1 GCA_015521505.1 Nanobdellati archaeon
AGCTATGGGAACTCAAGTAGCTATAGAAGCACCTGGGAAAGCAGCAGTGGTGATGCCTAACGAATTTTTAGAAAATCCTATAGTAAAATTATCTAATGGAGATGTAGTAGAAATAAAAGACGACATAGATATGAAAAGACACGGTAAATCTATTGAGAAAATTCTTTATTTAGGTGATGTTTTAATCCCTGTCGGTGAGTTTATTTCTAATAATCATGTGTTGTTACCAGCTGGTTATGATGAGCTATGGTGGTTACAAGAACTTAAATCGAAGTCTCCGGAGCTATATTCTTATTATAAAGAATGGTGGGTGAAAATACCTTCTTTTAAAGAAGCATATACTATTTCTTTATCTCATGGTATTGGACTTCATCCACGATACAATTTGTTCTGGCACGATATATCTAAAGAGGATTTTTTAATTTTAATAAAGTATTTGAAAGAATCTGAAAAAGAAGGTAATTCTCTTATTATTTCTTTTACAAAAGAGATAAAATATATTTTAGAAGAGTTAGGTGTGTTACATACGGTTAGGGACAGTGTTTTGTATTTAGATAATTATTCGTGGTTGTATGAGTTGTTATTTTCTAAATATTCTTATGAAGAGATTGTTTCTTTTAAGGATCGATTTGATGATGTTATGAGTTATTTACAATACATTACAGGTATAAAAATATATAAAAGAGCACCAACGTATTTGGGTTTGAGAATGGGAAGACCAGAAAAGGCAAAACACAGAGCCATGAAAAAAGGATCTCCTCAATTATTGTTTCCAGTAGGGGAGGAAGGAGGGAGAATGAGGAATCTTATGGAAACTTATAATAAAGGAGTGATTAAGGCAGAGACTGTTTTGTATAAATGTTTTGATTGTAATAAAAGATCGTTATATAAAAAATGTTCTTATTGCGGAAGTTTAAAAACCAAACAGTTTTTTTATTGTAAAGACAGAGAAATTTTGGATAAAGACGAGTGTAATGAACATAAGATTAAGTTCTATGTTAAACATGAAATTAATGTTAAAGAATTAGTAGATAAAGCATACGAAAGATTAAATGAGAAGAAGATGGATTTAATTAAAGGAGTTAGAGGTGTTTTTGGTCCTCGAAAAGATGTAGAAGTTATTGAGAAAGGAATCCTTAGAGCAAAATACGGCTTATATGTTTATAAAGATGGTACTATAAGATACGATGCAACAGACATTCCTTTAACACATTTTAGACCTAAAGATATTGGTGTTAGTGTAGATAAATTAAGAGAATTAGGATATATGTATGATATAGAAGGGAGACCTCTAAAAGATGAAGAACAAATATTATTATTACTTCCCCAAGATATTATTATTCCTGATGCTGATCAAAGTTCTGCTGCAGAATATTTACTTAAATCATCGTGGTTTATAGATGATTTGTTAGAGAAAGTTTATGGTTTAGAAAGATATTATAATTATACAACAAAAGAAGATATTATAGGTACTTTGGTTGTGGGTTTAGCACCACACACTTCAGCAGGAATTGTTGGTAGAGTTATTGGTTTTAGTAAAGCAAGAGGGATTTTAGCACACCCTTATTGGCATGCTGCAAAGAGAAGAAATGCAGATGGAGATGAAGACAGTATTATGTTGTTGCTCGATGCTTTTATAAATTTCTCTAGATGGTATTTGCCTGATAGTAGAGGGGCAAGAACAATGGATGCTCCCTTAGTGTTGACTATTCTTATGAATCCAGAAGAAGTCGATGATGAGTCATGGAACATAGAAGTTGAGAGAGAATATTCTTTACAATTTTATGAAAAAACTCTGGAATATGCATCTCCTTTAGATATAGAAGAGATTTTACCAAGAAGGGCAGAACACATTATTAGAGACGGAAATCCCTATAGTTTCGTTTATAATGTTCCTCATATTAATTTATTTGATGCTCCAAATGTTTCAAGATATGTTGAAGTACCTGATATGTTTGAAAAAGTAAAACAACAATTAACTATTGCTGAGAAAATAAGAGCTGTTGATGAAAACAAAATAGCAGAAGAAATTTTAAAGAAACATTTTCTTAAAGATATGAGAGGTAATCTACGACAATTTTCGAGACAAAAATTTAGATGTAATAAGTGTAATACTGTGTATAGAAGAGTGCCTTTAAGTGTTAAATGTAGTGAGTGTGGGGGAGATATTATTTTAACTGTTAATGAAG
>WAOB01000060.1 GCA_015521505.1 Nanobdellati archaeon
ATACTGATCCGGTCCTGTTTAACTTGACTATACTTGAAGATTATGCTTGGAGTGTGGTCTTATGAATGAAAAAATGATGAGAGATCTCAGCGAGGCATATGGAGTAAGCGGGTTTGAGACAGAAATTAAGGATGTTATTAGAAGATATGCAGATAATCATTATGATGAATTAAGAGAAGATTCTTTAGGAAATCTCATTTTTAAGATAGGAGAGGGTGATAAAAAGATTCTTATAGAGAGTCATATGGATGAGGTGGGCTTGATTGTTAAATATATAGATGACAACGGATTTGTTTATGTTTCTCCACTAGGTGGTTTAGATGCTCACACTTTACTAAATCAAAGATTTAAATTGATTACTTCCAAAGGTAAAAGATTATGGGCGGTTTCAGGATCTAAGGCAATACATCTTCAAGAAGACGGTGAAGATGAGAAACTTAAAATAAAAGACATGTTTTTAGATTTTGGTGTTAAGAATAAAGAGGAACTTCAAAAATTAGGAGTGAATATAGGTGAGGTTTTAAGTTATGATGCTCCTTTTATGGTTTTTGGGAATGGTAAGTATGCAACAGGAAAGGCATTGGATAACAGAACAGGTTGTTATACATCTATGGAGATAATGAGGAAAGTATATAAATCTAAAGAATTAAAAAAGAGATATACTTTCTTTTTTGCTTTTACGACTCAAGAAGAGATAGGTTTAAAAGGAGCTAGAGTAGCTGCTTTCAAGGAAGAGATAGATTTTGCTTTGGTTTTAGATACATCTCCTGCAGGAGACACGCCGGGTATTGAGAAAAAAGTATCTGAGTTAATGTTAGGAAAAGGAGTTGTGATTGATTATGTTCAAGCAGAAGGTAGAGGCCTAATCATGAGAAAGGAGCATCTTGAGGAAATTAAGAAGATATTTGATAAAAACAAAATACCTTATCAAGTTGAGATAGGTACTGGTGGAGTGAGTGATGCAGCGATAATTTATATTACAAAGTCAGGTATCCCTACTGTGGGTTTAGGTATTGCCGTTAGGTATTTGCATACTCCTGTAGAGGTTATGCATATAGAAGATTTGGACAATTTGGTTAAGGGATCTTTAAGTTTAATAGAGAGCGGGTTTTTTTAATCATTTTGGTTAAAGTGATATGAATGCTTGATAGTGAGATGAAAGAAAAAATAAAAGAATTTGCTATTGTTAATAGGATAGAGCACGGTAAAGCGCATCCTAAGTTCGTCTTCTCTGCATTTATGAGAGAGTTCAAAAATAAAATTGACAAAAAGATGATAAAAGAGTATATAAAAGATGTTGAGAATATCTGTAATATAGTTAATTCGCTTTCAGCTGAAGAGATGGAAAAGTACAAGAATATCTTTCAACAGAAAAAGAAGGAGAAAACAAAAGAGTTAAGATTGAATGACTTGGTTAGTTCTTTGAAGGAATTGCCGAATGTTAGAGATAGAGTGATTACTAGATTTGAACCTTCTCCTTCTGGTCCATTACATTTAGGACATGTTTTTCCTTTACTGATAAACTATTGGTATGCTAGGAAATATGATGGAGAAATGATATTGAGAATAGCAGATACAAATCCTAAGAATATAGATCCTGAAGCATATGAGATGATAGTAGAAGATGTTGAGTATTTAACAGGACATTTTTTTGAACCCGTGATTCAATCTTCGAGAATAAGGTTGTATTATAAGGTTATTGAGCAATTATTAGTGAAAGGTTTTGCTTACGTGTGTTTGTGTTCTCAAGAGGAATTTAAGCGATATATTAAAGAATCGAAACCATGCCCTCATAGAGAGCAACCATATCAAAAGAATTTGGAGTTGTGGGAAAGGATGTTAAATGGAGAGTTTAGGGAAGGAGAGGCAGTGGTTAGAATAAAGACTTTAATTGATCACAAGAATCCTGCTGTGAGGGAATGGGTTGCTTTTAGGATTGTGGAGGATGAGCATCCTCTATTAGGAAAAGAATATAAAGTATATCCAACAATGAATTTCTCGGTTAGTGTAGATGATCATCTTAATGGGATAACTCATGTCATTAGAGGCAAGGATCATGAAATTAATACTCTTAGGCAACTTTATATTTATGAATATATGAACTGGCAACCACCGGAGTTTATCCATATAGGTAGAGTTAATTTTGAGGATCTAAAACTGAGCACAACAGAAACACGGAAGCTTATTGAGGATGGTGTTTATAGTGGTTGGGATGATGTGAGATTACCTTTTATAAGATCATTTAAGAAGAAGGGATTTAGAGGAGATGCTTTCTCATATTGGGTTTTGCAGATAGGTCTAACTAAGAGGGATAAAAAAACCTCTTATAACGAGTTTATAAAAAATTTTGTTAAGATACATAGGGTTTTGATTGATAAAGAATCAATAAGGATGTTTTTTGTTTTGAATCCTGTTGAGATAAAGTTGATTAATCTTGATGAGAGTGTGAGAGTAGAGTTGGAAAATCATCCAGATGTTAATTTAGGTAAGAGATTTCTTTATATAGGTAAAAATCATCCTTATGTGTATGTGGACATGAAGGACTGGGGAGATATTGAATATGGAGAATGTTTGAGGTTTAAGAAGTTTTTTACTATAAGGAAAATAGGAAATAATGAGGGGGAAATTGTGAAATCAAGTTGTGAGAAGGTTGTGCAATTTGTTCCAAAGGAGATGAGTATAGATGCCAGGATTATTATGCCAGACGGAAATGAGGTTGTGGGAAAGGTTGAGAGCAACATCTTAAGAATATCTCCTGGAAAGAGATTACAGTTTGAGAGATTTGGTTTTGTTAAACTTGATGAGATTATTAAGGAAAATTTATATATATGTGCAAAATTATATTATATTCATGAATAGTTAGATTTATGTATAAGGTGGTTCTATGCTAGGATTTCTATTTAAAAAGGATAAAAAACAAGAAATTAATGAGATAAAAGATAAAGTAAAAGATAATGCGGATCAAATGATGGATAATAAGGTCTCTCAGGACATTCCCGCTTCTATTCAATCTATACCTCCTTCATTAAGAATTTCATCGAACTCTCCTGAATCTAAAGGTTCTCTTAGAGATGTAAATGATAAGAATAACATAGGAGACAATACTAATTTTGGAGGTAAATTTGAGGATACTGGAAATGTTGTAGAAGCAGGAGGAGAGGAAAAAAAAGATATTGCTGATTTATTCTCTCCTGAGTATGAAGGTAAGGCGATTATGGAAAGCAATGAGGGGCAGCAGAGCAGTTATGGTTTTGACAGAAAGGAGAAGATTTTAGAGGAGAGTGTGGACGAGAAAAGAGAGGAATATGAGGACGTTAAGGAAATACATCCTAAGGAGATGGATGCTGGATCAAATGTTCTTTTGAAAAACCTCACTACTGAGAAGATTGTATCTCCACCTTTATTTATAAGTGTGAGGAAATATAGAGAAATAGTTAGCGAACTTGTTTCTTTAAAAGTGTCTATTACTACCTTAGAATCTGTTCTTGAAACTTCAAAGAAATATGCAGAAGATGAGAAGGAGAATGTGAAGGATTTCTTAGATGAGATCGATAAGGTTAATGAAAAGATGAAATATTTTGCTGAGGTTTTTAAATTAAAATAATGTGATATTGATGAAGAAATTTAAAGTAGTTTTAAATAAAGATACATGTATTGCTTGCGGGGTTTGTCCTTCGATAGCACCTCAAATTTTTGAGATGGGTAAGGTCAAAGCAAATCTAGTAGGTATGGAAGATAAAGCAGAGGGCATACAAGAAAGGGAACTTAAACCTGATGAGGTAGTTTATGCAAGGAATGCATCTGAGGCATGTCCTACTGCTTCGATCAAAGTGGAGGAGATAAGTGATGACACATAAGAAACATCACGAGGATGTTGAGATAGTATCACACTATAAAGAAGAGGTCAGTGAGGGAAAATTAATACTTCTTTGGTTTTTAGGTAGTGTTTTTGTTTTTATTGCCTCATGGATTGCTGGTCGTGTTGAATGGGTTTATGGTACTACTCCTTTTAGTTTTTGGTTTTCTGTTTTGTTGTCTTTCATCTTATTCATGATAGGTAGTTTTCTGTGGATCGTTGTTGCTGTTTTAGTATCGCAGTCAAGGTGATTTAGAGGGGTGATTTTTACGAGTTCTAAAGACATTATAGTAATAGCAGGTATTCCGGGGGTGGGGAAGACTACTGTTCTGGAGGAGGCAATAAAGATTGCTAAAGAAAAAGGTAAGGAATATAAATTAGTTAATTTTGGAGATATAATGTTTGAGATAGCAAAATCTGAAGGCCTGGTTAATCATAGAGATGAGATGAGAAAGTTGGACCCTAAGACTCAAAAAGATATACAGAGAACTGCTGCTAAAAAAATATCTTCCATGGCATCTGAAAGGAACATTATTGTTGATACTCACATAACTATTAAAACACCTAGAGGATATTTACCGGGTTTACCTTTATGGGTTTTAGAAGAACTTGAACCTACACAGATAATATTGATTGAAGCAACACCAGAGGAGATCTATACTCGAAGAAAAAGGGATGAGACGAGAAATAGAGATATAGAGAGCTTGGAAAGCATACATTTCCATCAAAGTTATAATAGATATGTGGCTGCTTCCTATTCTATGGTTAGTGGTGCTACCGTTAATAGAGTGATAAATAGAGAAGGGAAGATTTTACAGGCAGTAAGAGATTTGGTGGAGCTATTAATGTAAGATTATATATCTTATGCTAGAAAAGTACAAAGCAAGGGCATTGATTGATGATATTTTATCTTTATTCAATCTTGTTTATGTCTTTTGGTTTATGCTTTCTCAACTCTATACTTCTCCTAATATCTCTAGTAGGATATGCTGTATCTTTTGAGTATAGGTATCGTAGTATTTTGTTTTAGGTATTTTCACTATGAGTTGCTATCTATCCTTTTTTGGCTTAATATTGCTAAAATATTGTTGTATTTTGAGATGTATTACTCTTGTTTGTTTTATGGGGCAGCCGGGATTTGAACCCGGGTCACAGGCCCCCCGAGCCTGGAGGATACCAAACTACCCTACTGCCCCTTGTCTATGAACCTTGTTTATGAAGAATCTCACAATTAATGGTTTCTCCATAACTATTTAAAATTATTTTTCCACTTTTTTTCTATGACAAAGGAAGAATATTCTGCAGAGCATATTAAGGTTTTGGAAGGATTAGATGCTGTAAGGAAAAGACCTGCTATGTATATAGGTGATACTTCTTTTAGAGGATATCATCATCTTTTATGGGAAGTTGTTGATAACAGCATAGATGAGGCATTGGCAGGTTATGCTAAGAATATAAAGGTTGTGTTACACAAAGACGGATCAGTAGAGGTTATCGATGATGGAAGAGGTATTCCAGTAGAGGAGCATCCTCAATACAATATTTCTGCTTTAGAACTTGTTTTAACCAAACTACATGCAGGAGGTAAATTCGATACAAAAACCTATAAGATTTCTGGGGGTTTGCATGGAGTTGGAATAAGTGTTGTTAATGCTTTGAGCGAGTTTTTAGATGTTAAGGTCAAAAGAGAAGGTAAAATATATCATATTGCTTTTCGTAAAGGCAAAAAAGTTAAGGATTTAGAGGTTATTGGAGAAACTGATGATACCGGTACAGATGTGGTTTTTAAACCAGATCCAGAGATATTTTCTCACGAGGGATTTGATTATAAATATATTGCTTCAAGATTGAAAGAATTAGCCTATTTGAATAAAGGATTAAGGATTGAGTTGGTAGATGAGAGGAATAATAAGAGAGAAGTATTTATTTTTGATAAGGGGATAGAGTCTTTCTTAGAGGAACTGGTTAAATTTAAGAATAGAGTTCTGGACGGAGTTATTTATTTTAAAGGAAATTATGGGAATGGCGAGGTAGAGGTGTGTTTTACTTATGTATGGGAAGACCAAACATCGATAAGAGGATATGTTAATAATATCCATACTATTGAAGGAGGAACTCACATAAGTGGTTTTTTACAATCACTAACAAGAATAGTAAAAAAAGCCATAGAGAAACAACCAAAAAAGATTAAGGTAAGCATAGAGAGCGAGGATATAAAAGAAGGTTTGTTTGCAATAATTTCCTTAAAATTACCTCAACCTGAATTTGAGGGTCAAACTAAAACAAAACTTGGTAGTAAAGAAGGCAAAGACATTGTTTACAATATTACATTGAGAGAACTCGAGAAGTATTTTGATATTAATGTGGATAGTTTAAATAAGATAATTGCTCGAGTAGTGAGAGCAGCAGAAGCAAGAATTGCTGCAAAAAGAGCAAGAGAGTTGGTTAAAAGAAAATCTGCTTTAGAAGGATTTGACTTACCTGGGAAGTTGAGTGATTGCTCAACAAAAGACAAGCACAGGGCAGAATTGTTTATTGTAGAAGGGGAATCTGCAGGAGGATCTGCTAAATTAGCAAGGGATAGAGAATTCCAAGCAGTTTTACCTTTGAAAGGTAAAATTATAAATGTGGAAAAAAATACTATGCTTAAAGTTTTAAAGAATGAGGAAATTAAAACACTAATAGCATCTATTGGTACAGGAATAGGAGAGAATTTTGATTTATCTAAACTTAGATATAATAAGATTATTGTAATGACCGATGCAGATGTTGATGGTGCCCATATAAGAACTTTGGTTTTGACTTTCTTTTACAGGTATTTGTCTCAATTAATCGAGGAAGGAAAGGTTTATTTGGCTTTACCTCCTCTCTACAAGATACGGACTAACAAAGGGGATGTTGTTTATGCTTATTCTGATGAGGAAAAAGAAGAAATAATTAAGAAATTTAAGGAAGAAGGTAAAAGTATTGTTGAGGTGCAGAGATATAAAGGTCTGGGAGAGATGGATCCTGAGCAATTATGGGAAACAACCATGGATCCTGCAAGAAGAAAGTTAAAGCAGGTAAGTATAGAAGATGCTGCCGAGGCAGAGAAAACCTTCACAATTCTAATGGGAGAGAAGGTAGAGCCAAGAAAAAGCTTTATATTAGAGAATGCTTTAAGTATGAAGCTGGAGGAGTTGGATGTTTAAGGATACGTTATTTTAGTATAATTCATCCTTGTTGTTACTTGGTAAACCTTTTATTAACGGACAACAGAACAATCTTATGCATGCGCTATCTCCTCCCGGATAACAACTATTATACCCTCCATTGCAAGGAGATATACCAGCTGTATATAGCGAACCATGTTGAGACGCATCGAGACCCCTTACATAATATCCTGCAGGACAGAATGCTGGTTTACCCCAATTTCTCCATTCGTGAGTTGTGACATAACAACATTGGCTTTTCTTTAAATAAGTGAGTACGGAAGGGTCGTTTCCACACCTAACATTGCCATTACTATCAGTGTATAGTTTACCACAATTTCTTAATGAAGTTAGTCTAATGTTGCCATTAGCAACTATTCCTCCTTCAAAATCTCCGTTGTAGTTTATGATAAGTTCATCATTTCCTCCGTGAACTAATGCTCTTTGCTTTACTTTA
>WAOB01000061.1 GCA_015521505.1 Nanobdellati archaeon
GTGTTAATATTTGTGAATCTAATAAATAAAGAATAATTTAATAAACAATGCTTAGTTATAATTTATACGAAAATTTTTCTGAATCGATATAAATGATATACTAAAAGGAGAGTCCATACTGAAACGTAATGTATGAATAACTACGGAATGATAAGTTAAAGAGATTTTGCTTTTTAACGTTAGGATAAAATATATGTTTATAATGATTAATGATGAAACCCAGCTCATCCTGAAAATTATGATGAGAAGTAGCAAGTCTGAAAAATAAGAATAATCGGATTAACTTACCTTTCTTTACTTAAGTTTAAATATCATTACAATAAACAAACCTGTATGAGAGGCTATTTATTTGTAATATTTTTGATAATTCTTCTCGCTGCATGTACTCAAAAGACCATTGAAATAGAAAAAAATGAAACAATGACAACAATGTTTAAAGATAAAGAGCTTATAATTGCAACTACTACAAGCTTTTGTGCAACGGGATTAGCTGATGCTTTGAATAAAAAATTTGAAGAAAAATATGGCGTGAAAATAAAACTGATATGCGTTGGGACGGGAAAAGCTTTAAAGATAGCTAGTTTGGGAGATGCAGATTTGGTAATTGTTCATGCACCAAAAAAGGAAGTCGAATATTATAAACTAAAAAAAGATGCTGAACACGTATATAGAGAAATTGGTTCTTATGTTAACAGAAGATACGTAATGTACAACTATTTCATTATAGTTGGTCCTAAAGATGATCCAGCAAACATTAGAGTTGCCAAATCGGCTTCTGAAGCATTTAAACTCATAGCAAAAGCTGGTGAAAATGGTAAAGCTATATTTATTTCTAGGGGAGATCAATCGGGAACGCACTTGAAAGAATTAAGCATTTGGGAAAATTTAAAAATAAAACCAAAAGGGACGTGGTATAAAAGCATAGGTAAAGGAATGGCTGAGACATTAATAATGGCAAATGAATTAAAAGCATATACTCTTGCAGATATTGGAACGTATTTGGCCTTGAAAGATAAACTTAACAATCTGGATATATTATTCTCTGGTGGCAAAGAGTTGTTCAATCCATATCATGTAATGGTTGTGAATCCTAGTAAACATCCAGATATAAATTATGAGGTTGCAATGTTGTATGTAGCCTTTATAACAGGTCCAGAAGGTCAGAGAATAATATACGATTATGGTAGAAAGTACATAATAGATCCAAATACAAAAAAAGTTAAAAAAGGAATTGGTAAACAACTTTTCTATCCTGTTGCAATCGATGAAAAAACCTTAGAAAAAGTACCAGAATGGAAACCTTAAAATTCAAAAGTAATACAAAAAAAGAAAAAGAATAGAACTTCTGTACAAAATCATTTCTCGATTCTTCTATAAAAATCTTGTATCAATTTTCTTCCCGTTCTTTTTTCCCACTCTTCAATACTTATTGAAAATCTTTTCTGAACATTATCCCTATACAATTCTGGAATAACGTTGAACGCACAGAAAGGAATAAACCTACCATCCGGTAGAGCATAGAGAATGTTACATCTCTTAACACGTTCAATATCATAGTTGTATAAATCCATGAAATGCATCATTCCAATGAATAATAGTCTTCTATGGAATTGTCCTAATGCTTCGTAGTCATGTCTAACTATTACATTAAACAGAAGTTTCTTTATGTTAAAAGTTTTAGGTTTGTATTTTTTATCGATAAAGCTGTTTAACTTGAATAGCATTTGTAAAATTGCAACGTATTTATTTTTCTTACCGGATATGATTTCCTGAGAAATTTCATTAAAATATTCATACAATCCTTCAACATCTATGAATTTCGTTATTGGTATTATTTTTCCGTCTTCCACATACAAATAGGTTGCCATCCCGCATGCAAAGTGGTTTGTCAATTCATAAAATCTTTTACCTGTTAAAGCTTCAACAACGTGCGTAATACATGAAGCATATGGTACAGGATAAAAATCGTCTCTAGTTACGATGCCGTTACTTTGCTCTTCAATTCTCTTGATAACATCAGGTATTGTAATTCTATACTTCATTCTTTCTTCTTTTGGCATCCTACCTACTAATGATACGGGTTGAAAATTCACACCACGGACAACATCTATGTTTTTTGCGGCAAATTGTATTATATTCCAAACCTCGTTATCGTTTACATTATTTATAACAGTTGGTACCAAAACAATTCCTAGATCCGCTTTTCTACAATTTTCGATAATTTTTGGTATCTCTGGAAAATTTTTTGGGTTTGTTTTCTTTGAAGTACCATCAAAACTTAGATATACTGTATTGACACCAGCTTTTCTAACATCTTTTGCAAATTTTTCATCCAAAGCTAATTTTATACCATTTGTATTTAGTTGAACATGTTCGTAACCAATTTCCTTAGCTATTCTAATTATTTCAAGTAAATCATCTCTAAGAGTTGGTTCACCACCTGTAAGCTGAACAGCATTGGGTGGTATAGGTTTTATCCTCTTACCAGCTTCAAGCATAAACTTTATCTGTTCCAAACTGGGTTCGTATATATATCCAGCTCTTTCTGAATAGAAGAAACAATACCAGCATGAAAGATTACATCTGTTGGTTACGACGATGTTTATCAACGCTGGATGTGAAAGATGATTTTTACATAATCCACAGCTAAATGGACATCTTATTCTATCATATGTTACCTGAGGATTATATATACCATCGCCATCATGAGCAAATCTCTTTGCTTTCAGGTATAAATTATAATCACCCCAATATAAATCTTCAAACTCTCCATGTTCGTTGCAAATCTTTCTAATCCATACTTTTCCATCCTTTTCAAAAATTGTTGCATCTATTATCTTAAGACATTCAGGACATAACGATTTTGTATCTGATATGAATTTTTCTCTCTTATTTAAAAGTTTTATTTCTTGCATATAACATAAAAAAAGTTTGAACGTAAGCAACCATATACAGTTATAGATACATAAACCATTATTTTTATCTATGGTTTAGTATATACAAGTAAAATCATCTTAGATGATATACTAAATTTTAAATCGGTGATTGCAAATGAAAGGTGCTATAGGTATAGGAACACTGATAGTATTCATAGCAATGGTATTGATTGCAGCAGTTGCATCTAGTGTATTAATACAAACCTCTAGCTTCTTACAACAGAAGGCAATGTTAACTGGAAAGACTACAACAGAGGAAGTATCTACGGGATTAAAAGTAATTGCTGTATATGGTGCTGTAAATATTTCAGCATCACCTCAGGAAGTAATTAAACTAGCTATAATAGTTGAACCAAATGCAGGTTCAATACCAATTGATTTAGGTACTACGAAAGTAACAATCTCAGATTCTAAGAAGCAAGCTGAACTCGAATACAATTCAAGTTGTTTTGCATCTAGTAAAAGTTACAACGACCTCTTCGATGGAACTACTGTTGATGCATGGCCAGGTGAAGGTACAAATTGTGTAAATGTAACATCAAACTACTTCGGTATAATAGTATTACAGGATACCGATAATAGTATAACAAGCTCTACACCTATATTAACTAGAGGAGACAGAGTAGCTTTAACGGTTAACGTAGATGGATTGTTCGGTGGATTAACGCCAAGGACACATGTAACAGGGTTTGTAAGACCTGAATTCGGAGCACCTGGTGTAATTGACTTCGTTACCCCAGTACTATTTACTGAAGAAAGAGTACAATTGCAATAATCCTAAAACTTTAATTTTTTATTTTTTTATGCCTGTAGATTGTAGGTATTTATATATATGCGTTCTTATGTAAACATATACATTAATATTTATTAGAATATACATAGAGACGTGTAGCTAATAAATTTTTATGAAGGGTGTTGTTGGAATAGGAACATTAATAGTATTCATAGCAATGGTTCTCGTTGCAGCTGTTGCAGCGAGTGTGTTGATACAAACCTCTAGCTACCTTCAACAGAAAGCAATGCTTACCGGAAAAACTACGACGGAAGAAATTTCATCTGGTATAAATATTTTAGCCGTGCTTGGAGCCGTTGAGGAAGGAAAAATAGCAAAACTTGCAATAATGATCACACTTCATGCTGGATCATCTCCTATCGATTTAAAAACCGTAAAACTCTCATTATCAAACGGAACTATTCTTTCGGAATTAACTTATACACCTAAATGTTTCAATAATACAATAGTTTATTATGACATATTCTCAGATAATACCAATGTATGGCCGGGATATGGTTCAAATGCATCCTCTTGTGCAAATGCTTCTTATACAAACTTTGGTGTTCTCGTTTTACAAGATATGGATGGAAGTTTAAGTAACGAAACACCTGTAATCAACCGTGGAGACAAAGCAATACTAACAATAAACGCAAAAGGATTGTTTGGAGGTATTGTTGCAAGAGCTCGTGTGACAGGTTTTATTAGACCTGAGTTTGGAGCTCCGGGGGTGATAGATTTCATAGCACCTCCGTTATTTACGCAAAGAGTGGTTCTTCTACAGTAAAGAATAATTTTTATTTTTTTTATGCCTTAAATGTGTAGATAATCAAATATCTATTTTTATATATATTATAATTATTATATAATTACTAGCACAAATGGCTAGTTCATTATTTATCTTAACTAATTTTTTAGAGGTGTATAAGATGAAAGGTGCTATAGGTATAGGTACTCTCATAATTTTCATAGCAATGGTTCTCGTTGCAGCTGTTGCAGCGAGTGTGTTGATACAAACCTCTAGCTACCTTCAACAGAAAGCAATGCTTACTGGTAGAACTACAACGGAAGAGGTATCTACAGGGTTGAAAGTGGTTGCAATATATGGTGCAATTGATAGAGCACAAAACCAAATTATAAAATTAGCTGTAGTTATAGAACCCAATGCTGGATCGGCACCATTAGATTTAGGAACAACAAAGTTAACGATTTCAAACTCAACAACACAAGCAGAGCTTAAATACGATAATGATTGTTATAACGATAGTATTGAATATAAAGATATATTTGATGATAACTACAACGTATGGCCTAAATTTGGAAACGCATCCATTCTCTCTTGTGCTGCAAATGCTACGGAAACCAGCTATGGTATACTTGTACTACAAGATGCTGATGGAAGTGTAAGACAGGATTCTCCTATAATAAATAGAGGAGATAGAGTAGCTTTAACTGTTAACGTAAGAGATTTATTTGGAGGAATTGGACCAAGGACGCATGTAACAGGGTTTGTAAGACCTGAATTCGGAGCACCTGGTGTAATTGATTTCGTTACTCCAGTATTGTATACGGAAACTAGAATGCAACTTCAGTGATTTATATGATAAAAAATAATCTATATATTATTTTATTTTTTTATTTATATATAATATTATAGAAGAGGTGAAAGAGTTATGATGCTAAAGTTGAGCTTATCCAAAGATTTTAAAGATAGTCTTGAATTTAAGATAATAACTAGTATGCTTGAACATTTAGAAATTCCAGCTTATATAACTGATAGAAACTTCCTATGTATCTATATGAATCCAGCTGCTGAGAAACTGTTTGGTTATAGTAGAAGTGAGTTGATGGGTATAAAGCATTGTTACGAATATACCCACTATGAGAAAAACCCTGCCTGTCATACGCCAAGATGTTCAAGCTATATGGTTCTAAAT
>WAOB01000062.1 GCA_015521505.1 Nanobdellati archaeon
GATCAATATGGTGTTGAAAAAGCAATTATTTTTACTTCTAATAACTATGGTCATATTAAGAAGGACAATAAAGAAATTTATATATTGCCAGCATATTATTTATGATGCTACCTCAAAAAATATTGATTAGAGGGACTCAGATAAACTATTATTTTATATGTAAAACAAAATTATGGTTGTTTAGCCATTTTATTCATATGGAGAGTACATCCGATTTGGTTAGTTTAGGAAAATTGTTGCATGAAGCATCTTATTCTAAAGAAAATAAAGAAGAGATAATAAATAATGAAATTGCTATAGATTTCATACGTAAAGGAGATGTTTTAGAACTTCATGAGGTTAAGAAATCTAATAAAATGGAAAAAGCACACTATTATCAGATGCTTTATTATTTATATTATTTGGATAAAAGAGGCATTAAAGCCAAAGGTTTTATAGATTATCCTAAACTTAGAAAACGAAAGGAAGTAGTTTTTACAGATAAAGAGAAGGAAGAAATTGAGAAGATAATGATGGATGTTGAAAGTATAGTTTCTAAATCAAAACCACCAAAAATAGAGAGAAAATCTATATGTAAAAAATGTGCATATTATGATTTTTGTTTTAGTGGTGATTAAATGAGTTATAAGATGAATTATTATATTTTGCAAGATGGTATATTGAAAAGGAAAGAAAACACCGTATACTTTATAAATAAAGAAGAGAAAAGATTATTACCTATAAATAAAATTTCATCAATATTTCTTTATGGCCAAGTAAGTTTAACTTCAGGGGTTATTTCCTATTTAAGTAGGCATGGAATATGCATACATTTTTATGATAAATATGGAAATTATCTAGGGAGTTATTATCCTCGCGATTCTTTAGTTGCTGGAGATGTGGTTATAAAACAATCAGAACATTTTCTTGATCATGATAAGAGAATGTTTCTTGCTAAGAGTTTTGTTGAAGGTGCTATAAGAAACATAAGCAAGAATATGAGAAATGGAAGTGAAGGTATTTTAGGATATCTTAGTAAAATTGAGAAATGTAAAGATATTGCATCTTTGATGGGATTAGAAGGTAATGTTAGATCTTTGTATTACAAATACCTGGATGATATTTTACCGAATGAATTTAAAATCATAAAGAGAACAAGACAACCACCAACAAATGCATTTAATGCTTTATTGAGTTTTGGTAATAGTTTGCTTTATGGCACCATAGTGAGTGAGATTTATAATACTCAACTTAATCCATCCATATCTTATTTACATGAGCCATTTTATAGGAGATACTCTCTTTCGTTAGATGTAGCAGAGATTTTTAAGCCCATAATTGTTGATAGGATCTTATTAAAACTTCTTAACAAGAAAATGATAGATGAATCATGTTTTAGGAAAGAACTTAATTATGTCATGTTAAATGAGAAAGGTAAAAGAATGTTTATTAAAGAATATGAAGAAAAATTAAGATCAACAATATTACATAAGAGTCTTAATAAGCATGTTTCATATCAACAACTTATAAGATTGGAGCTATACAAACTTATAAAACACCTTTTAGATATCAAGAAATATAAACCATTTGTGATGTGGTGGTAATGGTTTATGTGATCATTGTTTATGATGTTAACGTTAAGAGAGTTAACAATATAAGAAAGTTTTTGAGACAGCATCTCTATTGGGTGCAAAATTCTGTTTTTGAAGGAGAAATTAGCTTATCTCAATTAGAGGCAATTAAATATGGCATTTCTAAGATAATTAACGAGAAAGAAGATTCTGTAAGGATTTACATTTTAAGAGAAGAGCGAGCAGTAAAAACCATAGAGATTGGAACACCAAAAGTTGATTTAGATTCCATAATCTAATTTCTGGGATCTTTTTAAAATAACACCGTTATTAACGATCCCCGAAATTTTTTAAATAGTTCTGGATATAAAAATAGTATATAGATCTTAAATACTCAAACGGGTTTAAATAAGATCTTGTAGGGATTGAAATATATATGTTCATGATTTGATAAATAACAAGTGTAGGTAGTTTAAATAAGATCTTGTAGGGATTGAAATTGGAGCAGAAGTAGAAGTTATGACACAAGACTTAGAGTTTAAATAAGATCTTGTAGGGATTGAAATTACACAGGAGCAGATCCATACGAAGTGAGATATAGGTTTAAATAAGATCTTGTAGGGATTGAAATTAAGGTAGTGTTTGTGGTACTCCTGTTAAATTTTTTAAGTTTAAATAAGATCTTGTAGGGATTGAAATTACACTCAGCAATATCGTGGATTATGGGCAAGAAGGGTTTAAATAAGATCTTGTAGGGATTGAAATTGTTCCTAATAATCTCATACTCCATCTTTTTACTGCGTTTAAATAAGATCTTGTAGGGATTGAAATGAGTGTAATAACTCATAAGTGTTCGTTTCATAATTGGTTTAAATAAGATCTTGTAGGGATTGAAA
>WAOB01000063.1 GCA_015521505.1 Nanobdellati archaeon
CCTCTTGTATTATTTTTTTTGTATTTTCTAAAACAACTTCCTTCTTTGTTTCACCTCTTTCTACCTTTTCTAAATCTTCTTCTATTTTTCTTGTTAGTGTTTCGGATAGTATTTGAGGGATATATTTTTCCATTATTTCGTGTACTACCATGCCTAGAGGAGTTACTTCTATGCTGTTTTTTCCTTTAATATACTTTCTTTTATATAATGTTTCTATTATCATTGCTCTCGTTGCTTTGGTTCCTAATTTTCTTTTTTCTAATTCTTTTATTAATGATGCAGGAGAATATCTTTTAGGGGGTTGCGTTTCTTTTTCTAAAAGATTTAATGTATTTATCTTAATTGATGTCTTGGTCTTTAGTTCCGGCAAAGGGTAAAAATTTTCTTTTAATGTTTCTTCATAAATTTTCATCCATCCTTTTTCAGATATTGTCTGTAGTTCAAAAATAAAGAGGTGTTGTTTTATTTTAACTTTTCCTTTAACTATTTTCTTTTTGGCATTTTCATCTAAGGTAGCTAGAAATCTTCTTACTATTAAATCAAATATTTTTCTTTCATTTTTATTTAATGCAGATATCTCTGAAATATCTCCTGTTGGGTGTATTGCGGGGTGTGCTTCATCTTCTTTCTTTCCGTTATTTGGTATGGTTCTGTTTCTTCTTAATAAATCCAGTGCTTTTTCTTTATATTCTTTTATTTGTGATATGCTCTTTAATATCTCTAGTATAGGAATGTTTTGAGAAATTTTTTGCGATGATGTTCGAGGATAGCTTATAAGAGATTTTTCGTATAGTTTTTGGGCTAGATCTAGTGTTTGTTGAGGGGTTATTTTGTATATATTATATGCATCTGTTTGCAGATCGGTGAGATTATAAGGAGAAGGAGGGGCAACAGAAACTTCTTTGATCTTTATTTCCTTTATAACACCATATTTTTCATTTTTTATTTCCGAATATATTTTTTCTGCTTTATCTTTTTCCTTTATCTTTTCCTCTATATATTTTATTTTGATGTCTTTGTCTAAGATTCCTTCTATCGTATAATATTTTTCAGGGACAAATGCTTTTATTTTCTTTTCTCTTTCAACTAGAATTGCTAATGCAGGTCCTTGAACTCTTCCAATACTTAGTGTTTGATACTTTCCTGCTTTTTTAATAGAACTTATCAGCCCTCTGCTTAAATTTATTCCATAATAGAAATCTAGAATATGACGAGTGGTTCCTGCTATTGCAGTATTTTTTAATATGTGTTTTAACCTGTTTTTATACGAATAAATTATTTCTCTTTTTGTTAATGTAGAGAACTTCATCCTTTCAGCATCTTCTTTTTTAAATATGTATTTTAATATGTTATATCCTATTGTTTCTCCTTCAATATCGAAATCTGTTGCTATTATATAATTATCTGCATTAGATCCGTATTTTTTCAATGCCTCTATGTATTCCTTGACATATTTTTTATCTTTTTCTTTTTCATACACAGGAACCCAACGAACATCAAATACAGGATATGTGTTTTTAATGTCTGTTGTTAAAGAAAATAAATGTCCTACTGCAGATAATACAACAATCTCTTTATTTTCGTCCTTTAATATGTATATAGGGACTCTTTTATGTCTTTCTACTTTTACTTCCTTTGAGGTTAAAAAATGTGCAATCTTTTTGGCAGTGTTGGGTTTTTCCGCGATTATTACTTCTTTTTCCATTATTCTTCACCAAATATTTTATCCACAGGAGAAAATATATTGTAAACGCTTTTAATTAAGAGTGTGAGGAAAAGAAATGTTAAAATAGTTTCTATGTTTTTATCTCTAAAGAACACTACAAGACCTACTGCAATATCTATTATAGACCCTATATTTATGTAGCCATCCCACAAAACATAATCAACTATGAAGACCAATACACCTCTTATAAGATGGTACCATAATAACACTAAAAGAAGTATATTGATTTCACCAACAAGAAAATATATTATTGCAGTAATTATGCTCAGGATATCGTTTATACTTATATAGTCTATCATGATTTATAGGAGATATTTCTAATTTTTAAAAATAAAAATGTCTTTATTGTTATTAGGGGTGGTTGTTATATTAATAGGAGAAGTAATTGGCAAAACAACACCGAAGGAATTTAGTTTTAAGATATACCAAGATGCAAAAACACACGACTTTGTAAGCGTTAAACTACCAGATAACAAATGGGTGTTGTGTTATATAGAGAATATAGAAAACCTTCCTGATGGAGAGGTGGTAGGTAATTGTAGGGTTATCGGATATAGAGAAAAAAACATACTTGTAACACCCAAAATTCCAATAAAACCAGGTACTTTAGTTTATAAAGCAAACGATTCTTTGTTAAAAGAAATATTTAATTTTGATAACAACGGCATTTATGTGGGTATTTTAGAAAACAACCAAGAAGTAAAAGTCTATTTGGATATAGAGTCGTTACTTTCTAAACATCTTGCTGTTTTAGCGACCACAGGTTCTGGTAAGAGTTATGCTGTGGGTGTTATTGTAGAGGAACTTGCAGATAAAAACATTCCTGTAGTTATAATAGACCCTCACGGAGAATATTCTTCTATGAGATATGAAAATGATAACCCTAAAGACAAGCAACTCATGGATTTTTTTGAAGTACAACCAAAAGGGTATGAGATTATGGAGTTTTCTCCAGATGTAAAAATAAATCTAAACGCAAAACCGTTAAGATTTGAGGATAAAAATCTTTCCCCTCAAGAGATTATTCAGATGTTGCCAACAAAACCCACTCCATCACAAATCGGTCTCATATATTCAGCGATAAAGGATTTGAAAGATAGAAAAAAGGAATATACTTTAGAAGACATCATAAATGAAATTTCCAATATGGAATCAAATGCTAAATGGAATATTATAAATATGATGGATGTCATAAAAAGCACAGGTCTTTTTAGCAAAAATGCAATCAAAATAGTAGATTTAGTAAAGAGAGGTAAGATAACAATAATAAATTTAAGAGGGGTGAGTATTGATATTCAACAATTAGTTGTTCAACGAATTGTTTCGGAAATTTTTGAGCAAAGGAAGCTAGGTAAAATCCCTCCTTTGTTGTTGGTTATTGAAGAAGCACATAATTATGTTCCTGAGCGAGAAGTAACGTATGCCTCCAAAATTATACGAAATGTTGCAAGCGAAGGAAGAAAATTTGGGCTAGGATTGTGTGTTGTAACACAAAGACCTGCAAGAATAGATAAAAACATTCTGTCTCAATGTAATACACAAATCATTCTGAGAGTTACCAATCCTAACGATTTAAAAGCAATAACATATGCTGAACATTCTTTTACAGATTTAGATAAGGAGATAAGAAATCTTTCTGTAGGTAGTGCCGTTTTGTTAGGTATGGAGGTTCCTCTATTTATTAGAGTGAGAGTTAGGAGAAGTAAACACGGAGGAGAAGCTCCTTCTTTGCAACTAGATATAGACAAGTATGTAGAAATCATAAAACCGATAAATTATATTTCTGAAATACCTAAGGAACATGAGACACTATTATATCCTTTTTATTATGTGGTTTTGAATACAGGTAGTGCATATTTGATAGATTCTATAAAAGGAAAGCAAATCTATTTTAAGGATAATAAGTTATTGGAAGTTGACCCTTTAGATTTAGAAAAAAATGTTTTTATAGATGTTGGTTTAAAAGAAAAGATAGGTCAAGTTATTCAACCCAAGATCTCTAAGAAGTTATTAGAAAATCAGTTAGGAGATATAATTAAATCCATTAAACTTGTATATTATCCTTACTATATAAAAGATAACGAAATTATTGATGGTGTTATGGGAACAGTTAAAAGAAAAGAAGAGTAATTTCATTCAAACAAAGAAGTGTCTATCTCTAATCCTTCTGTGGTTTGAGTTATTTCTTCTGTTGTGTTCTCTTGTGGTGTTTCTTCAACCAACCCCATTTCTTCTGTTTGCTGTAGTGTTTCGTTTGAATATTCTATTGTTGGTGTTGGTTGTGTTACTTCCTGAGATTTCTCTTTTGTTGTATCGATACACCCTGCCAAAACAACACCTACTACCAACAACAAGAATACTACTATTCGTACGTTCATTTACAACACCTCTTTAATAATTGCAACTTAAATAATATGTATAATAAGTGTCAACCTTTAAATAAATTTCTTTTTTTAAATTTTCCTCACATAATCTCTATACATGCCGGGGTCGCCTAGCCTGGTATGGCGCGGGACTTGAGATCCCGTTCCCTTTTGGGAGCGAGGGTTCGAATCCCTCCCCCGGCGTAGTTTATATGTGTGGTTATTATGCCTCCAAAATATACTATCATCGTACCTACATATAACGAGGGCAGAACAGTGAATTACGTTATTAATAACATACAAGAAACCTTTAACAAAGAAGATTATGAGATTATTGTTGTTAATGATGGTAGTACAGATAATACAGAAGAAATGCTTGCAGCACTTTCTAAAGATAAAGAGAATCTTGTGGTTATCTCTTATAAAGACAATAGAGGGAAGGGATATGCAATTAGAAGAGGAATTGCTTATGCTAAAGGAAAATTTATTGGTATTCATGATGCAGATGTAGAATATAATCCTAGAGATCTTTTAATTCTTTTTAAGATTTCAGAGGTCACGGGTTGTGTAGTATATGGATCTAGATTTAGAGGGAGTATAGAGGGAATGGCGTGGTATATATATCTAGGCAATATTTTTTTATCTTTGTTGTTCTCTTTATTATATAGAGTTTTTGTTACAGATATTGAAACAGGCCACAAGGTTTTCCCATCAAAAATTTTAAAATCTCTTAAATTAAGATCGGATGGTTTTGATATCGAAATTGAGATTAGTGCAAAGATTGCTAAGAAAGGACACAGTATTTTGGAATTCCCTATATCCTATACTTCTACAAATCGGAAATATAAAAAACTCAGGCCTTTTAAAGACGGTATTATTGCCTTATATAAGATAGCATATTTCTTTTTGTTTGATCGATAATCTATTTAAATTTTTGTTGGTTTAAATTTTTAGTATGTTTTTAATAGGAGTGGGCCCGTAGCTCAGCTTGGTTAGAGCGGTGGGCTTCTAACCCACAGGTCAGGGGTTCAAATCCCCTCGGGCTCGTTAGTAAGAACACAGGGTCACAACCCCTAGAATGATGCCTTAATTGTGGACCGCTTCGATAATAATCAACATATCCTTATGCTTCGCATGATTGTACCTGCATTATCAAATGCTCTTTGGGATTGTATGGTTGTTGTTGGCTCCGGTGGTGTAGTCAGGAAAACATCATGGCCTCTCGAGCCATGGCCCCGGGTTCAAATCCCGGCCGGAGCATAAATAATATTTCCTGCGAGTATGGAGAACATGTTAGATTATTTACATATATTGCGATGTTTTTGAGGTAAACACCATACACAATCTATTTGTAATCGTCCATTGCTCATTTAGAGCCCCGTGGTGTAGCGGTAATCATGCAGGGCTTTGGACCCTGCGACCCAGGTTCGAATCCTGGCGGGGCTATATTTCGATTTCTTTTATTATTTCGTATTTTGGTCCGGTAGGAAATATTTTACTATTGTATAGACAGACGCTCTTAATTTTTAGGGTCATATTGTTATTAAATTTTTTCTTTAATGGGTGTGTTTGCTTTAATCTGAATAGAGTTATATG
>WAOB01000064.1 GCA_015521505.1 Nanobdellati archaeon
ATTCTTTTTATTGCATGAAATTACTTCGTTAAAGATTGTTTCTAAATCTCTTACATCTTCGTAATTTAAAAAGAAGTTCCAAACGTTTCTTAAATCCCTATATAAAAATTCTAATGCCTGAGGATGCTCTTTTGATACTGCTTGTGGAAAATCTATTAAATATACGTTTTCATCCTCATCTACTAATATATTATATTCGGATAAATCTGCATGTACGAGATTTGCTTTACAGTATAAACGACTAACGTTTTCAATTATTCTTTCAAATATTTGTCTAGGATTTCTCATATATCGTCCGTAGTATTTTAACATGGGATAAGGATATTCTTCCTTACCCAAATATTCCATAATTATAATGTTGTTCATATATGTAATTGGTCTCGGACAAGAAACTCCAGCTTCATATGCAAGTTCTAGATTTTTGTATTCCTTTTGAACCCATAGGTATATCAAACGTCTTCTCGAGGCTCTAATTCTATGAAATCTGGGATCACCATCTATGTATTTCCGCATTCCACGTACTGTATAATCGGAAGTATCTATTCTATATATCTTCACAACCACGATATCTCCCGAAGAATCTTCTGCTAAAAATATGTTTGCCTCTTTTCCTGTCTTTAAGACACCATACAAATATTCGAAGTATCCTTTATTCGTCAAATCATACAGAGTTAACATTGTCTCTCTATCAAATACTTGATCAAAAATTTTATAAAAGTTTCTATCCTTTATCCTTCTTTCTTCTTTTTTCTTTCGTTCAAAAAATACTGACATAGTGTTGCTTCTATTCTTTTATGTATCCCATCTCAACAAGCTTCTCTACCTCTGCTCTCGTGTATCTGTAGACAACATCTCCTCTTTTATCACTTTCAACGATCCAAGGTTTCACGATAACTATATCTCCCTCCTTTATCCATACTCTATTCCTAAGTTTTCCTGGAATTCTCACTATTCTCTCTTTTCCATCAAAGCATCTAACTAGCATTCTGCAATCACCAAGCATTCTTTCAACTCTACCTAAGACTTCATTATCTTTCGGTAATCTTAACTTTCCGACCAACTTATCACCTTTTTAACTGGTTTTATTAAATCTAATATATATGGAATTAAATATTCTTTAACATCTTTAGGATGAAGATCCCCATTTATATATGCTTTTTCAAACTCGTTATAATTTTCAAAGACATAATTTCCAACTTCAACACGTTTGAACAATGGAAAAACTATATATTTATAAATTTCTATTATTGGATTGTTTTCAACCTTTTTCATTGGACAAAACGCTTGTTTAACTTTTTTCTTTACCGTATCTTCGTCATCATCAAGAGCAATAAAATTTCTTTTACTACTGGACATTTTTTCAGAACCATCGATTCCATGAATAAGAGGTAAATGTATACATATCGGGGCTTTATATCCAATCTTTGGAAGATTATCCCTAGCAAGCATGTGTATCTTTCTCTGATCAATTCCTCCTATTGCTATATCAACGTTTAGATGAACTATATCTATAACTTGCATCAACGGATAAATTATTCTAGAAACTTTCGGATTATCTTCTCTTCTACTTATCATATCCATACTTCTCTCAGCTCTTGAGATTGTTGTTTTTAGAGCGAGTTTTTGAAGATCGATGAAATAATCAGGTCTAAGTTGAATAGTACTACCCAATATCACTTCAGTTCTATCTTTATCAAGAAACGAGAGGAATATTCTTTTGTTCTCTTCTGCAATTTTTCTTATTTCATCTAAAGTTCCCTTGTTGTTAAGATATGCATGTAAATCTGCTAACAGAATTTTTATCTTAAATCCCAATTGCTGTAATTGCTTTAGCTTAATTATCGTTACCAAATGTCCGAGATGAATTTTGCCACTGGGTTCATAACCAACATATGCGGATGGAGACTTTTCATTTACTAGGAGAGAATATAATTCCTTTTCCGTTACGATCTCGATAACATTTTCTTTAATACGTTTAATTTTTTCTTCTACATTCATTCAACCACCTACTTTTTCATAAAAAATAAAAATTTTTAAATCTTCTATGAACTATTATATTCTTAAGTTTAAGATTTTTCTCATACCATCCAATTTTTACAGGAATCGGACTAGGGA
>WAOB01000065.1 GCA_015521505.1 Nanobdellati archaeon
TACATACAACATATTATTTTTCGATGAGTATTTAAAGGTTTGTATTTAATACCAAAATAAACAACCACTAGAGAATAATAACATCTTTGTTATATTTAAAGTTTTCGGTGTCTTGATATAATGAGAGGGTAAAATGGAGAGGATATCTATAAATATCGTTAACCATACCAATCAAAATAATAAAAAGAAGTAAAAAGAACGATATACAGTACTTATTCTATCTTAATCTTCTTCTTTTCCTCTTGTTTTGCTTTTCTCATTCTCACTTCTAAAACACCGTTCTTATAAGTTGCTTTCACCTCATTAGGATCTACCTCTGCTGGGAGAGATAAGGTCAAATAATAACCTTTATATGCTCTTTCCTCAAGATACGCCTCCTTCTCTTTCTCTTTCTTTTCTTCTTTCTTCTCAGCCCTCACTTCCAATGTTTTTGGAGTCACATTTAAATCAATATCTTCTTTATCCACACCAGGTAATTCTATTACTGCAATAACTTCATCATCTTTCTCCCATACATCACTCAACGGCTCTCTATACCCTGTCTCTTCTTCAACCACATATCTCCTTTTAAATGGTTCTCTCATAAAAGGTTCTCTCATAAAATCTTCAAATACTCTCTCAAGTTCATCAAAAAACTCGTCAAAAAAACTCCTCCTCCTTCTGAACACCATTCACATCACCTCCTTGAATCATCTCTTTTAACGATTTCCTCTAAAGGTTTGCCTATCTCAACCAGTCCTGTTTCAGTGATATTCAATATATGTGTCCTTGTATCATGACCACACATTCTACATCCATCGATCCTAAACAATCTTATTACACTACCTAAAGGCATATTAAATGTCTGTGCTTGAAACCTCGACATTATAAGTTCCTTGGACAAAACCATCGAACAATCTACAATATGGCTTATAGCATAACCTCCCGCTGCTTCAGCACTCAATTCTTCATGACTACTCCTCTTCTGTGAAACAAATAATGCTGTTTGATGTTTCTTTTTCATAAAATTGAAAAGTTTTCTAACAACACTCCTAGCCATCATCTCTCTTGCTTCAAATAAGCCAGTAACAGAATCAATAACAACTGATTTGGTCTCGTACTCTGAAATAGCATAATCTAAAGTGTTTAGTAAACTGCCAATATCCTCTCTCAAAATATCATGAGTTGAAGCATCTATCATTACAATATTATTCTCTATATTTTCCCATTTTATACCCATTGCTTTAGATCTCTCTCTTAAACTAGAAGCAACAAAAGAAGAGGGAGATTCCACAGTAACAAAAGCAACTTTATAATTATGGGCAGCCTGATTTACAGCATATTGTTCTACCATTAAACTCTTACCTGTATCGCTTACTCCAGTAATATTAACAACAGACAGATAAGGTATCCCTCCCAAAGGCTTTTTGACAACATTTCCATTATCATCAATATATGTTGTAAAAAACAAACCATCCAGTCCCTTAACACCACTAGGTATACCAAAAAGTTTTGGCATCTCTTTTTTAAGATCATCTAATGATCTTACTGCTTCTTTAATTGGTTCATAACCCATAAGATCACCACATAGTATATTTATCAGTATTATTTAAAAATTTTTAGTTTAAATTCTAATAAATTTAGAAATCATTCAAAGATTTCTAAATTATTTTCATATTGCGAAACCAAATAATTAATATCTAAATCTTTCTCTACTTCCTCCACTTCCCTCAAATTAGTTTTTGTCTTAGTTTTAGTTGGAAAACCCAAAACACAAGCGCTTCTTATAGAAGTGATATCATAAATACCTAATTCATGATTTTTCTTAATAATGTCCTTTTTATTCCATAAAAGAAGAGGCCTTAAAACATGTATAGAAGTTGCTCTATCAATCACATACATGTTGTGGATTGTTTGACTTGCAACCTGGCCTAAACTATCTCCTGTACATAAAAAATCATAGACATATTTTAATGCAATTTTTTCTGCTATTCTCATCATAAATCTTCTCCAAACAACAATTATCATAGTAGGAGGTATTTTTTCAATCAATGTATCAAGCAAATATCCTTGTTTAACCACATATAGTTTTTGTGTAAAATTATTGTTTTTAAACACCTCAAATACTCTATGTGTCTTATAAAGCAACACTCCGTCATTATAGGGTTGAGAATCAAAATGTATAAAATCAACTTTGAATCCTGCTTTATACATTAAATATGCTGCTATTGGAGAATCCAACTCTCCAGAAACCAAACATAAAACCCTTTTATTATCTTCGCTCATAACAAAACACCGTATAAAAACAATACTCCTCCAATTATTATTGGAATTATCAAATTATCATTAATCTTTTTAGGTATAAACATTTCTATTATCAAAAAAGCTAAGGAAGATATTAATGAAATATCAAAAGGATAGATCAAATTAGTTATAACAAAACCAGTCAAACCCCCAAAAAGGCTTCCTGAAATGTGTCGATAAGTATAAGTTTTACCAAATTTAATAATTTTTCCAACTATTGTAGAGATAGCATCAGAATAGATTAAATATATAGAACCCACAATGGCATAATATTTACCAAAAAGAAAAAGAGTTAAAGTCATTGATGCTATCATGAAGAAAGGCGAAAGAAAATCATATTGTCTCTCCTTATATTTCACCTTGTGGTATATTTTCTTACCTATAGATGTTAAATAAAATCCAAAATACAAAACACAAGACATCAACGCAAAAAGATAGAAATATCCTGGATAAAAATACAGCACTAGTAAAAGCAAAGAACCAAAAGAGATATGAAGAGCCTTTCTTAGGAATAGGGGTTTGTGTTTTAGATAAAAGTTATGCAATGATCTAAATTTAAAAACAAACCCGTAAATCAAAAAAGACAATAACCATCCTGCAAAGATATCTCTATAATAATGCACTTCTATATAAATTCTCAGTATAGAGATGACAAAAGAGAAAACATATGCCCATAAAGAGTTAATGTATAAGGCATATCCCATACTCAATGTTGCATGTGTACTAGGAAAAGAATACTTATCAAACGAAAACAAAAGTGCCTCGTCTGAGGGCCTTGAAAATCCAAAAAGAAATTTAAGTAGATAAACTAGCAAAACTAGAATAAAACCATACCCAATATATCTCATCAACTGTTTCTTCTTATAAGAGATATAAAATCCATAAAAAAACATTGAAAATAACATTAGTGTACTAAATAAGCTCATAATCTCCATTAGCCCACCTTCCTTATTTTAGCAACAACAAATCCCTCTGTATCATTATCTTGGGGATATATCCTTGCTATTTTTTTAACATCAGAAGAATAAGATTTTCCATTCCATTCTTCTATACCTTCATGATATCTAAGTCCTTTAACTGTAATTTCCTCAATCTTTACATTATCTCTATTTTGTAACAAAAAATCTACTACTTCTTCATTTTCTTCGGGTGATAAAGTACAGGTAGAATACACCATTACTCCTCCCTCCTTCAAAGCATCAAACCCTGCTAATATTAACTTCTTCTGCAAACCACTCAAAGATTTTATAACGCTTACACTCCATCTTGAGAGAACCTTCCAATCTTTCCTTATAGTACCTTCAGAAGAACATGGAGCATCAAGTAGAACCTTATCGAACTTAAGAGACATATCACCAAATTTTCTCCCATCCTCTCTTGTGACAACAACATTCATACATCCTAATTTTTCCAAATTAAATCTCAGTGCTTTTATTCTAATAAGATCATTATCATTAGCAACTATAGTGCCTTTATTGTTCATCATCTCACACATCTGGGTTGTTTTCGATCCTGGAGCAGCAGATAAGTCTAAAACTATCTCATGAGGCTTAGGATCTAAAACAACTGGTGGTATCATGGATGCTGCTTCTTGCACATAATAATATCCTAAAAAATGTTCTAATGTGTTCCCCACCACTCCTTCCTTCACATCTTCATTCTGGACCCAATAGCCATTTTCATACCAAGGAACTTGTTTTAATTTCCATCCATATTCATATTCCAATCTCCTTCTTGTTTCTCTAACATCATTCTTTAAAGGGTTTAATCGTATACTTTTCTTTAAAGGTTTCACGCAATATCTCAGAAAAACTTTGTTTTCATCCCCTAATATCTTGTGATATCGTGCTTTAAATTCGTTAGGTATGATCGGTCGAGATTTTCTCACCATATAATTGGTAATGTCACAAATAATTTTTTAAAGATAAGATACAAAGTAGATGAAATGAAACAAGAAGAAATAATAGAGAAAGCAAAAAATAACAAACTAACAATTTGTGTTGTTGGGTTGGGATATGTCGGATTGCCTTTAGCAACATCTCTTGCTAAGCATTACAAAGTAGTCGGATATGATATAGATGAAAAAAGAATAAACGAGTTAAAAAATGGCATAGATAGATATGGTGAAGTAAATAAAGAAAAAATATTGAATAACAATATAACGTACACATCCAATGAAAAGGAGATTAAACGTTGTGATGTTGTAATTGTTGGTGTACCAACGCCTGTTGATAAAATGAAAAATCCGTTTTTAAAACCTTTGAAAGAAGCGACAAAAACTATCGGTAAAAATATGAAAAAAGATACCATTGTAGTATATGAATCAACAGTATGGCCAGGAGTTGTAGAGGATATCT
Source organism: Nanobdellati archaeon (assembly GCA_015521505.1). Taxonomy (GTDB): domain Archaea; phylum EX4484-52; class EX4484-52; order EX4484-52; family JAADEF01; genus WAOB01. The sequence continues at coordinate 4,641 of WAOB01000065.1, forward strand.
GTGTTCCAATATTGGAAAAAGAAAGTAAAATGAAATGGAAAAGAGATTTCAATGTAGGATATTCTCCAGAAAGAATGAATCCAGGGGATAAAAAGCATACCTTAGAAACAATAGTTAAGGTTGTTTCTGGAGATGAGAAATGGGTTGCTGATGTATTGGAAATCATTTATGGGAAAATTGTAAAGGCAGGAATATACAAAGCACCATCTATAAGAGTTGCAGAGGCGGCCAAGGTCATTGAAAATGTTCAAAGAGACATAAACATAGGGTTAATGAATGAATTAGCAATGTTATTTAATGAATTAGGAATAGATAGTAAGGAGGTTTTTGATGCGGCAAAAACCAAATGGAATTTTTTGCCTTTTGAACCAGGGCTGGTTGGAGGCCATTGTATACCTGTTGATCCTTACTATCTTGTCCATAAAGCAGAAGAGATTGGCTTTCATACACACGTAATTTTAGCAGGCAGAGAAGTTAATGAAACATTGCCTAAATTTGTTGCTGAAAAAATAGTAATCTCTCTCCTAAAGAACAAAAAAATAATCCCACATGTCAAAATACTTATATTGGGTTTCACATTTAAAGAAAATGTGAAAGACATAAGGAATACAAAAGTTTATGACATATACAAATATCTAAAAGAATTTGATATAGAAGAAATAGACATTTATGATCCATTAGCAAACAGCGATGAAGTTGAAGATAAGTATAATATAAGAATGATCGAAAAGATTGAAGAAAAGTATGATTGCATTATATTTGCTGTGAAACACAAAGAACTCATTGAAGAATTTGATCTTGACAGAATAAAAGAAATAGCAAAAGACGGCGCATTATTTGTAGATATCAAGAGAGTATTTAAGAAAGAAGAAGTTCAAAAGAAAGGACTAATCTATTGGGGATTATGAGAAGGCAAGGAAATTTCCACAAAAACAATCAGACAAAGGGAAGATACCTTATCAAATACTACAAGGAAAGATGAAGAAAGGACATATCAGCACAACAAATCGATAACTTGAAATATACCTTCCAGATCCTATCTCCTTGAGAGAACCTACCAGATGTCTATCTCATAATACAAGAATGCGTGCTCAACAGAAGAAAAGGGATATGGGATCATATACCTGCCTTTAGCAAAAATTGAAAAATTGAATAAAAACAAATCGATAAACAGAAGATACTTGCAATCTACTTCTACTCTAACAACAATTCCTAGATCTCTATCCAGCAATCCAACGAAAGGTGCTCAATAAAAGAAGGTAATTATGAGAAATATTCGTCCTTATCGATATTAAAAATAAAATCTCAAAAAATATATAAAAGATTGGTTAAAAAAGATATTAGATATGGTATACAATACTAAAGGGTATCATCTCATAGCAGAACTGTATAATTGTCAAAAAAATATATTGTACAGTACAGAAGATCTTTTAGATATATGTGAAAGAGCATGTAAAATTGCAGATATGGAAGTAATAAAAAGTTATGGGCATAAGTTTAAGATTGATGAAAATAAATATGGTTCAAGCATTTTTATAATACTTCAAGAATCGCATTTATCTCTGCATACATGGCCAGAAAAGAAATACGCTGCTCTAGACATATATATATGTGGAGAAAAAAACAAAAATAAACCAGACAAAGCATTAGAATACATAATACAAGAAATTGATTTTGAATGGGTACATGTTTCTGAATTAGAGAGAGGAATCTTTGATGGAGAAAATTACATACACAAAATATTTGGTTGGGAAGAAAGAAATTATAATAAAGGCGGTAGATATCATGAAAATACTTATCATCACACCAAGAGTAGATAGGAACCATCCTATTTTGGGTTTCATAGATGATTGGATCTTATCTTTTAGCAGTGAATTTGAAAAAGTGGTAGTAATAACTCCTAATATAGGAGAATATAGCAAAAAAAGAAATGTGAAAGTGTATCATGCAAAAAGTAAATTCAAATTCATAAAAATGTTGGTTTTACTCTATCTATTAATTAAAAATATTAGAAAGGTAGATGTTGTATTTGCTCATATGTATCCTATGTTTGGTATAATATCTTTCCCCATAGCAAAAATATTTAGAAAAAAATGTGCTATGT
>WAOB01000066.1 GCA_015521505.1 Nanobdellati archaeon
AGATTAAGGAAAAAATTAAGGAAATACAGGAGAAAAAAAGATTTCTTGAAAGTGATAAAAAGGAAATTAAAGTAATTGTTGCAAAAGAACTAATCAACGCAAAAATACCAAAAAATAAAATCTTAGAACTGGAAAATGAAATAGTTAAAATAATAACATCGCAACTAAGTGAAGCACCATGAATGAGAAAATAAATAAAATTGTTGAAGAATTAAAAAAAGAACTCGAGATTGAAGGCATAATAAAAGTGCACCTTAAAAACTATAAGTCAAAAATAGCCTCTGTATCATTAGATAAAAAGATTATCAGAATAAACAAAAAAATAATAGATGATGAAATATTACTTAAAGAAGTGCTTTATCACGAGCTATTACATATAAAATTAAACACAAAATGGCACACACCAGAATTTATCAAAAAATGTGATCATTAACCTTTTCTTTTTTTTCTAACCCCCTCCCTCTATCCTCCTCAATATCTGCCTATGTAAAACCTTTAAAAGCTCTCTTTTGTTTGCCATTAGAACAACATCACTATCACCTAAAAGAATCAAGTTGTGAGCAAAAGGTGATGGCAACTCAAGGTTTCTATAAAGTTTATACTTCCACTTTTTAATTTTTATGTTCTTTAACACTTCCTTAGCATGCTCAATATCCATAACATCCTCTAAAATCTCTCTATTTGTTTCCTTAAGTAAAGGAAAATCTGGTACATTCTCAACAAGTATTTTATAGAGCTGCCAAGAACTAATCAATTGCTTTCCAACAGATTTATATTTGCCTGCATACTGCCTTAAAACCAACAAACCTCTAACAGCAACCTGTCTAAACCTTCTCTTAACTAGTTCTGTATTCTCTATTGCTTTAACGAGAATTTTCTCTATATTCTCATCATCAACCATCTCCAAAACTCTTTCAATATTTATCCTCCTACCATAAGGCAATGTTAAAACAAAGCCATTATCATCCACAGTAATGCCAACATTTGTTCTGAACAAATGAGTTATTACATAAGCGTATGCTCTTGATAAAGCATCATTAGTTCTCCTACCAAAAAGAGTATGAAAAATAAAGTTCTGCCTCAACTTCTCATCAACATATTGCTCTATCACTATACTATCCAATGTAGGTATTTCCAAGTACTTATCTTGCTCATAAAAATATTTATAAATCATCTCTGCTGAGTCATGAGAAACAGGTAAAGTATCTTTTATGTATGAAACTATCTGCTCCTTGCTGTGGGTTTTAAGCATGTGCTTTATCTCAGCTCTAAACTCATTAATTTTCAAAGCCAAATCATATGATAAAGGCAACATCTCAGAAAACCATGCAGGTATGGTAGGTTGTTCATCAAATGCTTTCTTAACTCTTATCTTAGCGCCTCTTGAACCAACAAACTCATAAACCTTTCCTCCAAGAACAAACCTATCACCAGGTAAAAGTTTTTCAGCAAAATCCTCCTCTACCTTGCCAACATAATTATTCTCTTCATCCACCACTTTGATCATTGCCTCATCTGGAATAGTTCCAACATTGGTATAGTAAATCATCCTAATATTTCTACCTTTCTTACCAAACTCATTTGTTTCTTCATCATACCATATCTTCGCATAAACATTATTCTCCTCAAGATCATGATAATATCCACTCAAATATCTAATAACAGATAAATAATCCTCCTTAGGCAAATCTCTATAAGGATAAGATTTTCTTATCAACTCATAAGCCTCATCCACATTCCATTTCTTCTCCAAAGCCATTCCTACAATGTGCTGAGCTAAAACATCCAATGCATTCTTAACGATTTTAACTCTATCAATATTCCTGTTCAAAGCCTCTTTAGCCATAACACTTACTTCTACCAAATCATCTCTATTCAAAGCTATGAAAACACCTTTTGAGGTTTCATGCAATCTATGACCTGCTCTTCCAACTCTCTGCAATGCTCTTGCTATACTCTTTGGAGAACCAATTAAAACAACTAAATCAACATAACCTATATCTATACCTAACTCTAAAGAGGTAGAGGTAACAACACATTTAAGTTTTCCTTCTTTAAGCTTTTTCTCAACCTCTAATCTATGCTCTCTAGATAATGATCCGTGATGTGCCTCTATCAAATCCTCATACTTGTCCTTAAATTTTGTTTTTAAATGATGAACGATTTTCTCGGTACCTGCCCGAGTATTAGTAAATATTAGTGTTGTTCGGTGCTTCTCAATTAACTTATCCAACAAAGCATAAAACCTCTCTTGAAGTTTCTCGTTCTCCACATTTATCAAATCCTCAACAGGAGAGTAAACATAAAGCCATGTTTTCTTCATATAGGAAACATCAACAACCTTCACATGTCTTTTTTCATTACCAACCAAAAACATAGCAACCTCTTCCAAAGGAGAAACAGTTGCCGATAAACCAATCCTCGTAAATTCATTATGTCTTGCTAACCTTTCCAAAGATAAGGCAAGATGAGTGCCTCTTTTGTTTTCTGCCAAAGCATGAATCTCATCAACTATAACATACTCAACCTTTTGTAAAAGCTGAGAGAATTTAGGAGCTACCAAAACAATAGATAAGCTTTCAGGAGTGGTTATTAAAATATGTGGAGGTTTTTTCAACTGCTTTGCCCTCTCACTTGATGTAACATCTCCTGTCCTTTTACCTATTCTTATCTCTTGCATCTCTATGCCATCTTGCTTAATAATATCTAAGATTTCTTTTAGCGGACCTTGAAGATTTTTCTCTATATCGTTATTAAGTGCTTTTAAAGGAGAAACATAAATCGCATAAACTTTATCTTCAAGAATGTTGTTTTTTGCCAAAAACACTAGCTCATTTATGATAGATAAAAAGGCAGACAAAGTTTTTCCCGAACCAGTAGGGCTTGAGATCAATATATTCTGTCTATTATGAATTGCAGGTATGGAGAATTTTTGTGGTGGTGTAAATCCATCAAATTTAGATAAAAACCACTTTCTAACATGCTCATCCAACATCTCTAAAAGTTCCTCATCAGATTTAGTATCTCTCTCATCAAGAAATTCTACATTATAATACATAAGAATCAATATAATAGCATTCTATTTTAAAAAGAATTTCAACCACATCTAAGTCCCACCTAGATATCTTCTCCTTCTTCTTATTCTTTCAAGTTGCTTTTCTATTTTATCTCCGTCTCTAACATAAGAAAAATAAAACTCCAAAAACAGATCCAAAGGAAAATCTTTGATTTTGGAAGTTTCTTCTAAAACATATAAATCCATAGATTTATCTTCATATCTCTTACTATAATCAGATAAACCAAAATCAATTAAATAAACATTGCCCTCACTTAAAACCACATTCCTCAAAGTAAGATCTCCATGTACTATATCTAAATTATGCATCTTAGCAACTTCCTTAGCAAATTTCTTTATAATTTTGTCGTTGTAATCTTCTATTTTATAAAATGTTTCACCTTTGATGTATTCCATCACAAACCCATATTCTCTCTCCTCTAATACCTTAGGAACATTAACCCCCTGTGAATAAAGTCTCTTAAGTATTCTTATTTCTAATCTATTTCTCTCCCTTCTTAGCCTTTCATCCAATAAAACATGTCTATACTTCTTAGGTATTCGCTCTTTTATTACAACATCATCAATACTAATTCTCGCCTCCGCCCCAAGAAATTCCTTCATAAAATCAACATCTTTTATCAAAATTTAAATTTTTTACTTAATATAATACAATATTCATGTATCATAAAAACATAGATACATCATATAAAATTTGGAGTTTCATAAAAAACAGCAATTACAAGTTAATAAATAAAGAAGAAACAACAACAAGCAAAGGAATAGATATAACACTGAGTGTTTATAAGTATACTATAAGAACATTTTTTGATAACATAGAAGGTACTATTCACATAGCACATAACGACAAAGATTTTATTTATGGGATTGGAGGAACAGAAATAAATGACAAGATAATATATCTAAAAACAAGATATGAAATATTACCTAAAAAAATAGGATGGTATGAATATGATCTTGTTATAAATCCTCTTTATAGAAGAAAGGGAATTGGCACAGAAATATTAAATAATATAATAAAAACCGTAAAAGATATAAAAAAAGAAGATAATGTTAATTACTTATATATCGTAACGACAGAGGTATCAAAAGCATTTTACAAAAAAGTATTAGAAAGGATAAAAGTAAAAGAAAGGATAAAAGTAAGTTATGGAAACAGCATTATAAAAATATTATTCAATGGAAATAAATAGAAAAAGAACAAAAAATCAACAAACCAATAACTAATCCTCAAACTCTCCCATTCCTTCTCCTCCACCACTTGAGGAAGAAGATCTCTTAGCAGCAATCACATCATCTATTCTTAAAATCATCTCTGCTGCTTCACTAGCAGAACTTATTGCCTGTTCTTTAGTTCTCAAAGGTTCTATCACACCCAACTTCTCCATATCTTTTATTTTACCATCGAATACATCAACACCATAACTTATTTTGTTTTCTTCATGTCTTGCTCTTAACTCAACCAAAATATCTATTGGATCTAAACCAGCATTCTCTGCTAAGGTTCTTGGAATCTCTTCTAATGCATCAGCAAATTTATTAATTGCTAATTGCTCTCTACCACCCACTTTCTCAGCATATTTCCTTAACTCTTTTGCTAATGCCTCTTCTGTTGCTCCTCCTCCTATAACTACTTTACCACTCTCCAATGCAGATGCTAAACTTTTCACAGCATCCTCCATGGCTCTGTACATCTCCTCTACAACATGTTCTGTTCCTCCTCTAACCAATATAGTTACTGCCTTAGGATCTTTACATTCCCTAACAAATATCATATCATCTCCCGCAATTTTCTTCTCCTCAACTATACCAGCATATCCTAGATCATCCTTTGTCAAATCATCTATGCTTGTAACTATTCTTGCACCTGTTGCTCTCGCTAATGCTTCCATATCGCTCTTCTTTAACCTTCTCGCAGCCAAAATACCTTTCTTAGCAAGATAATGTTGTGCTAAATCATCTATACCTTTTTGAGTAAATACAACATTCGCTCCTGTTTCTGCTATTTTCTCAACCATTTCCCTTATCATCTTCTCCTCTTGTTCAATAAATGCTTGTAATTGAGTCGGATCAGTAATCCTTATTTGAGCATCTGTCTCAGTTTCCTTAACCTCTATTGCTGCATCAAGCAAAGCAATCTTAGCATTTCTAACAACTGAAGGCATACCTGCATGCACTTTCTCTTTATCTAAAACTATGCCCTTTATTAACTCTGTATTATCAACACTTGCTCCTTCTTTCTTTTCTATTTTTATATTATCCAAATCAACAACGAATTTTCCGTCTTCTTCCTCAACAACACTTAAAACAGCATCAACAGCAATCTCCGCCAATTTATCCTTAGCAACTTCAGCGGATTTTCCAGTAATTGATGTAGATGCAATCTTCTTTAAAGTTTCTCTATCTTTTAGAGATATTGTCTTTGCTATCTCTTCAAGTTTTTCTAATGCCTTTTCTCTTGCCAATCTATATCCCCTTATTATAACTGTTGGATGAATATTTTGATCTAATAAACCTTCCGCTTCTCTCAACAATGCACCTGCTATAACAACAGCAGTTGTAGTCCCGTCTCCAACTTCATTGTCTTGTGTTTTTGCAACTTCTACTAACATCTTAGCAGCAGGATGCTGTACATCCATCTCTTCTAAAATAGTAACGCCATCATTCGTTATTACAATGTCTCCCACACTATCTACAAGCATTTTATCCATCCCTTTTGGTCCAAGAGTAGTCTTTACAGCATCTGCAACTGCCTTTGCAGCTGCAATATTATTCTTTTGAGCAGATTTCCCTGTCTCTCTAATAGCGCCTTCAGGCAATATCAATACAGGTTGACCTCCTAAATTAGCCATATATGCTCCTCTCTCTCCTGTCATAGTTTCATCACCTCTAAAACCATATCTATTTTATGTTAATATCTTTAAAAGATTAAGCATAATTTTCTATATAATTTAGAATTATTACACGAATTTAAAAAGATTATCTTTTGAGATTCTTATGTCGTGATGTAACATATTTATAATTTCGAATAACAATACATTATTTATGGCCATACCTCTATGGAAAGAAAAGAAGATTTATGAGAAGATAGAAGATATAAAAACACTTAAAGTACAAGGAGCGCACAATGTAGCAAGAACAAGTATTGAGATACTCAAAGAAATAGCGCTACGAAAAGGATTTAATAGTAAAGAATTCAAAGAAATGGCAGATTTTCTACAAGATTTAAGGCCAACACAAGTAATTACATATAATCTTATAGAATATGTCAAATACAAAAAAACAATCAGTGCTTTTAACAAAGTAGAGAGATTCTTGGAGAACACCTATCCAAATATTGCAAAATATTTCTTAGAAGTTATTGAAGGAAATGAGATCATCATAACGCATTGTCATAGTTCTGAAGAGATATATGCTATAAAAAAAGCATATGAATTAGGATATGATTTTGAGGTTTATGTCACAGAAACAAGACCTAAAATGCAAGGAATAAAATCTGCAAAAGAACTTGCAGAGACAGGAATAAAAGTAAAGTATATAGTAGATGACGCAGCAGGATTCTTTATGGAAGAGGTAGATGCTCTCGTTGTAGGGATAGATGCTATAACCAAACAAGGTATATGGAATAAAATAGGCACTTATATGATGGCTTTAGCAGCAAAGCACCACGCTAAAGATGTAATATTTGTAGGCGATATTGCAAAAATAGATTTAAGAGAGAAAACTTATGTTGAAATGAGGAACCCAAACGAAATAATACCAGCTTATCAACTTAATCATTCAAACATAGAAATATTAAACCCAGCCTTTGATCTAACCCCCTGGCATTTAATAGATGTTGTTGTCACAGGAGTAGGAATTATCAAAGACAACAATATACTTAACAATATCAATTATTTAAAACTCTTTGAGATTATAGAAAAATATCCGCTAAAATTAGATGAGGTAATAGGTGATTAAATGTGATAGATACTATAATATTATGGATGAATGACCATCATAATTTACTCTATCTGGGCGTGTTTATACTCTCCTTAATAGAATTTACACCTTTAATAGGCAACATAGTACCTGGAACTACAGCATTGATATTCATCTCATTTCTTTCTGCTCAAACTGATGCAAAGATACAGATAATACTAATCTTAGGGTTCATAGGAAGTATTATAGGAGATGTTATCGCATACAACATAGGTAGAAGATATAAACTTTCCTTACTCTATAAATTAGGAATTGCCAAAGATGAAAGAGAATATGAGAAAATGTCTAAAAAAGCATTAAGAGAAGGAAAATGGATAAGTTTTATGATATTAGGCAAAATAAATTCTCTTGTTAGAGCATTTGTCTCGTATGTTGCAGGTGCAAGGAATTACAGTATCAAAACGTTTGTATTTATCACAGTTTTGGGTAATACATTTTGGATAGGAGTGTATATTCTTTTTCCATATATTCTTGGTACTTTAGCAAAAAAATATATATATTTCATAAATACAGGAGTATTGCTAGTCGTGGTCTTACTTTTCTTGGCAATATCCGTGGCAGATGGTTCATTAAAAGAAATTATAGAAAGAATAAAGAAGCAAATAAATTAGGCAGAATATGAACTTAACAATTCCTTTAATCTTCTATGAAATTCCATCACCAATATCCTCGATTCTTCCATATAAGAGAATCTTTTCTTTTCATAGAACATTTTCTCCCATAACCTTCTACCTATTTCATAAAATATTGTCTGTTGAAACACACTATCTTGAGGATATTCAGTAAAGAATCTAGGTTTTATTGCCACAGATAAACTGCCCACACCATCTTTTATTTTTCCTGATACGTTAATATCCAATCTCAAATAACTGTAAATATCGAATTCTTTTATAATTCTCCATCCTATTTTGAACTTATCCGCACCATCCTTTTTTTCCCAATCGAACACTAGTTCTATTATATGACTATCAGGTACTGAAAAAACATCTCTTATGATATCGTATATCTCCAAATAAATCTTAGACGGCATTTTCCCAGACCACATAAAGTACAAATCTTTTCTGGGTTCAAAAATATAATCCCTTATAACCAACCTTGTTCTTGCCCACACCATAAAATATTATTACTCATCAAAGAAGTTTATATTAGTTTCTATCAGTTTCCTTCTAGCAATATTAAGATAAAGTTATTAGATCTTATTCTTTTAGATCTTTAATTATCGCACCCACTTCCTTTAATCTTTTCCTTAAAACCTCTGCTGCTTTAGCAGAGATCTTTACATCTTTAGATCCTGTAATGACCACTCTACCAGTGTTAAATATTAACACAACAACTTTAGGATTATCCATTCTATAGATTAATCCTGGAAATTGCTCTGGCTCATACTCACAATCTCCTAACTCATAAACTATTTTATTCAAATCCAATAATGCATGTAACTCTGCAGAAACCACCAGATTGACTATAGTCAATTTAGGATCTTTATCGAAATTAATGCCAATGCTCTTAAAATCTTCCACCATCTTTTCTGCAGATTTTATTGCGAGATCTATATTATTAATACCTGAAAGAATACACATACCGCTTGTAAAAACTAATGCAGTAGAACCATAATCTGGAATCCTATAAACCAATCCAGGAAAGGATTCCGGTTCATATTCTGCATTCTCTAAATAATTTGCAATCCTATCTAAAGGAACCTGACTCCCTAGTTCAACCCCAAAAACTATATTCGTAATCTTAATATTATATGGATTATTTTTAGGAATACTAATTCTATCATATAAATCTCTTGCATCAATTGCCATACATCTGTAAATATGAGAATAACTTTTTAAATCTTTTTGTATATCAATATAGAGAGATAAGTGAAAAGAATAAAGAGATAAGATATATATGAAAACTCCCTCAAAACCCAAATTTCTATCTCAAAAATCAGCATACGGAAAGCAAGGATAAAATCCCGCCGCCCGGATTCGAACCGGGGACAATGCGGTTTCTGCTTTATTATATGGTAGAGCACCACCAACCCTTTCCTATGGGAAAGGATCTACAGCCGCACGCTCTACCAGGCTGAGCTACGGCGGGTTAGTTTTTATCGTTCTTATAATTTTTATGATGAAGCGATAAATTTAAAAAATTAACATAATATTTATTAGTAGATGTATATTAGTAGGTAATAAAAGTAGTCAGTAAATAGCTAATAATAGATCTTTTAATCACATAATGGTAGTAGAGGGAATATAAATGAGCAATGAAGAAGTAATGCAAGAAACTGAAGAGAGAAATGTTAAAGAATTTGAAGAAAAGATAAAATCATTCAAAGAGGAAATAATTAAAAAATCAGAGGAGGAGTTGGAAAATCTGTTAAACAATTTAGAGAAGACAAAACAAGAACTAATCAAAAAATATGATCCTGAAAAAATAAATAAATTTGAAAGCCTTGTAATAAATGCCAG
>WAOB01000067.1 GCA_015521505.1 Nanobdellati archaeon
AATTAAAGGAGGATAAGATGAGAAGTATTATTTTTTTATCCTTGTTAGCATTCTTTACTTTAGCTGAAGCAGTTAATGTTTCTATAGAAAAGGAAATTTTTGTTAATAATAAGATTTTCGCAGTAACTAAAGAATTTATACCTTATAATCAAATAGAATCTATAACTTCAGATGAAGGTTTTTTAATCGCTGATATAAATAGTTTATCTGAAGAAGAAAAGCAAGAAATAAAAAATAAATTGGGTAGGTATGGAAAGGTTATAACTTTATCAGGATTAGTAGATTTATATACACTTTCTCTATGTGAAGATTTTAATGATAGTTATTTTAATTGTAGTGGAGAAATGATAAGTAAAGATGGAGAATTTCGTGTACTTTTATTAAAAGAAGTGCAATCACAAGGAACAAGTAATTTAGCAGAAAACTTTTGTGGAAAAAGATGTTATGATGCTAGAGCAGATGTTAACGAGTTTTCTTGGTTGTCAACTTCAGGAACAATTTACAAGAGAATAAGTATGAAAAAAGGATTTTATATATACGGGATTATCAGACCCTTTGGTACTGGATGCTTTATTGATAGTAATGAATTAAGAGTGTGTATATATGCGAATCAGTTAGTTATGAAATTTAAACATCCAAGAACTAGAATATATACTGTATCTGCTCCAGTAGAAATGAAGTACTTTAATACTTTTTACTTAGGAGTTTCTCCTAATATAATCACAATTTTTACTAGACAGCACGGGACAGGAAAAACATACTTTAATTATATAGATTTAGATTATCTTCCTATAGATAATGATGACCCAAACTATATTTATGAATTTAATGTAACCTTAAATCCTTTAAATAATCACGATTATGAATTTTTCTATATTGAATTTAAGAAAGGGGGAAGTTTATCGCCATTTTGTGGGGAGCAAATAGACAAATGTCTGTATAACTTTGCTGGGTTTCACATATGGAAGGAAAATGGAAAGTTTATGTTTGGAGGAACAACTGCTTATGCAATAAACAATCTCACTAGGGGAATGGCATATTATTGGAAAGATGGAGATTTTTGGAGGAGAGAAAACATTGGAGAAATGTTTATTCCAAGTTTTGGAAATTATAACAGAGCTGGAGCAAAAAGACAGTGGAAGAGTCTAACAAAGTGGGGATTTACACAAGAAAAAACAGAAAATTCAATAACAGAAGAGTTTGGTTTTACATTTAACATAGATAGTTTAACCCCTTATCTTGTAGGGATATTTAGGGAGCAAAAAGATTATCCACCGTATTTTTACGGATTTGAAAGTCATAGGCTAGATAAATTTAAAGATTATAAAATTCCATACCCAGCTTTATGGGAAGATACAGGTATAAAGGTAAATTATAAAACAAACTCAACTAACTGTAGTGGTGTGGTTACTTCAGACGGAAAATGCATAGTAGAACCTAATACAGTATCTTGCCCTAATGGGTTTGTATACCAAAATGGTAGATGTGAAGTAGAACCTGATTGTCAAGGAGGATATTTAAATCCTTCAACAGGAAAATGTGAGGATAAGCCAGTTTGCTATTATCCATCTGATGAAGTAGAAAAGGGGGCTTATGTAATAGGTATTTACAAAGTAGCCTTAGGAAGAAATCCAGAACCAGAAGGGTTCTATAATTGGCTAGGTATTTGGAATGGACAACCGAGTTACGAAGATATTCTATCCTTTTTAGATTCTGCTAAATATTGGAATGAAACTATTTGTGGTAAAAAACCAGATGAGTATCCTAATAAATTCGATATTAAAGAACTTCAAATAACTGGTGCATACCTATGGACTTTGGGAAGATGTCCTACAATAGATGAAATTTACACTTATTGGATACCAGTATGGGGAAATAATCTTAATGAAAATCTTCAAAAATTTCAACAAGGAGCTGAAAGAAGTGGGGAGTGTTTAATAGCTCCTTGTCCAAGACCTCCTAAGATTTTAGAATGTCCTCAAGGGTATCAACTAGTAAACGGAGAATGTATATCTGACCCTTGTACAGATTTAAATCCTAGATATGCTAGATGTAAACTGAATGGATATGTATATGACCAAAGTTCTAATATATGTGTAAAATCTGATATATGTCCTCCAAATACATTTTTAGATGAAGTTTCTGGAGTTTGTTATTCAACAAATATTACTTATAGTTGTCCTTCTGGATTTATATTTGATACATCTATAGGTAAATGTGTAAAAAGTGTTGACACCACAGAGGTAGTTCTTACAGATGACGGAAAATTCGAAAAAAGATATAAATTATGTCCAGATGGACAAGTAGAATTGTATCAAGGAAAAGGACAAGACTATGAAGGTATTTGCTTTACATATCTTTATGATGCTTATTGTGTAGATGCATCAAAAAATGGTTTAGACCAAGATAGATTTGGGCAATATTGTTTCTTACAACAATTAAGAACACCAGATGTTTGCCCGTCAGATGGTAGAAACTATACTGTATTACAACCTCCTTCATACAATTATGTTTGTGAAACAACTATATCTCCCAAATGTGATAGTGGAGACCTAAGAATAAATGGTAACTGTTATTACCAAACCAGTTCAAAATGTCCACTACCAAGTGGTATATTAAATGGGGGAACTTGTACTGGTTATGTAGGATTTACTTGCCCATATGGAAACTTTAACAGCAGTAGGGATTTATGTGTAGATACGAAATCTGCTTATTGTCCTTCTCCTTATAGTTGGGATGGCTCTACTTGTAAGTATACTTATTCTGCAAGTTCAAGCACCTGTAGTAGGTGGGACAGTTGTGCCTATACAGTTCCCGTATGTACGACTGACCCAGATACTGGAGAAGAAACTTGTACAGATGAATGTAGAGGAGGCTATATTTATTATACTTGTTATTCTTGTCCTCAAGGGGGGTATTTATCAGGAACTACTTGTATAAAAACAACTTCTCCTAGTTGTCCTTCTGGATACTCGTATGTAGGGAATTTTACCTGTGAAAGAACAGCAAATCCTATATGTAATCAAAGTGGATACTATTTTGATGGAAGTATAGATAGGTGTAAAAGAGTAATAGATGCTTGTAGTTATGAAGCTATAAATATGTCTGGATATTCTTATAACTCACAATATAATGTTTGTATAAAATACAAAGAAGATGCTTGTAATGCTAATAATCCTTTTAATGACTGGAGTTATGATTATTCAAGAGATATTTGTTATCATCAAGTAGATGCTCAATGTGCATCTCCTATGGAGAAGAAAACAGACCCAGATACGGGATGGTATGCCTGTTATCTGCCTAGTCCTCCCGTCAATAAACCAGAAGGAAATGGTTTAGACAACAGAGTTTATTGCAAGAAAGGGGATTATTACTGGAAAGATAGATGTTATAAAAAAGAAGGTGTAGCTTGTGAAGGAAACTATGATTACTCATATTCAAAAATGGTAGTTATAGGTGAAGGTAATAGCCTAGATGAATGGACAGGATGGTGTTGGGAAAAGGTTGAAGATATATGCGACCCTAAAAATAATGTGTATCCTTTAAGAGGTGAACATACTAACGAAATACACTGTTTAAAAATGAAAGAGAATTTAACAAACATATGGGAGGGAACTTTAGACGAATTCGCCTTAAATATGTGTAACTATATATCAATAAGCAAATTTGGTCCTGGACAATGTTTAATTAAGAATTTACATAAAGATGTTTATGCTTACTATAATAATCCAAGTGAAAAGGGAATATGTCCTATAGATAATTCTATTCAATGTCACTCAATAACTGGACAACTTTCTATGTGTGGTATAAAAAAATCTTGTGCCGCCTGTAAAGGATATGAAATTCAAACGGAAAACGACAATATATCTCCAGCTCTTATAAAAGAAGTTAAAGATTTCAATGGAAAAAGTTATGGACTTATAGAAGGGGTTCGTCCTATATCTGAAGTGGCAGATTATCTGGCTGGTTTTAATGCTACATTACCAACAAAAGCAGAATTAAATGCAGTATCTTCTTTATTTACGGCTAACCCTGAAGATTTTTGGACTAAAGAAGAGTATGATAATAAAGATATATATTATGTAATTGAATCTTCTAATAAATCTCTAACTCTTTCTATACCTTTAGAAAAGACATTCATAATTAGTGATATAAAAGGTATATCACTAGATGACTTTATAAAAAATGTGGAATTTTTTACTCCTAATGGAACTAAGTATAAGCTAGGAACTCCTAGTAATTCATTTTTCTTAGAAGGGTTATCTTATTTCCTTGATTACAATATTTCTAAC
>WAOB01000068.1 GCA_015521505.1 Nanobdellati archaeon
TATATCTACTTGGGTTGAGTAAACTATTAGGGTTGATATTACTATGAAAAATAAAATAGATATAACTACTCTCATTGTTCCAATGTTTCTCAATACCATATAATATTAGTATAGACAAGAGATATATATTAATTTATAACTTCTCTTTAAATTGCTCAAAAACCTGCTAATATCTTATTATAAAAACATATTCTTTCTGTAATAATCTCCTGAGATCAAGCATTAATAAACATATAATGAAATCCAAAAGACAAGTATGGCAAGAATATACTTTTAAGTTGTTTTATGTTTTTCTTACAAGAGGTTAGTATAGTTTTTTAGGTTTTTAAATGTTTTGAGTTTTTTGGTAATCTTACAGCTATATCCTCCAACATATTTCATTAAAATATTAAAAACAATCATCACTACTCTTTTTTAGATTTCATCTTTTGAATTATAAGTTTAAGATATGCCTTTGATCTTATCCTTCCCGCTGATGCCTGAGAATATAACCGCCTATATTGCGATCTGTCAATAACACCTTTATCTCTAAATTCTCTAAGAAGTTTTCTAACTGCCCTTATTCTTTTCATCCATGCCTCTTTCTTAGGCATTCTCGCTGTTTTTTTACCCATTCTTGATCCAGGACCAGATCTCCTTCCCTTTTTCTTCTGCTCAGCAATATAATTTGCTCTTGCTCTACTAACCCCCTTCTCTTGCTTCTTTGCAATATATCCCTTATGAATCAATATCCTTATACTTTCTCTCGTTACTGCATTTCTTATCTCGTCTATATGATTAGGATCAAACCACACTTTATCTTTACCCACTTTTAACAACTCTGCAGCAACTCTCCTCTGATAATCTAACCCAGTCATAAAGCATTACCTCACTTAGATCTTTTTGTAGTGTTTTTACCAGCAGCTTTTTTAGTAGTTTTAGAACTTGCCTTTCCTTTACTTGTTTCTTCTTTCCTCTTATCATTACTATCTTTTACTTCCTTCGATTCCTTCTCAGATTTGTTAACATCCTCCTTATGTCTCTTCCCCGACTCTTCTGGTTTTGAAGACACTCTCTTCTCAACAGACAACATTTCTTTTAAATTATTATATCCCTTCTTTTTAACTCTCGAAATAACTCTATCGTTAAGCACATAAATTCCTCTTTCCTTAGCCACACTTAAAATTTCTAGCCTCTTCTTTAACCCAACATTACTTGCTATCCTTATTGCTTCTGTTTTCGGATTTACTTTATTCACTTCATTCAAATTTCTAACCAAAACCTCCTTGTAACCCGAGGGATGTAAGTGCTTCATATTTTTAGGAATCCCATACCCTACAGAGACTTTATTTCCTGCACCTTTAATAGATCTCCTAATAGTGTTATGTCTTCCTCTCTGCCTTCTCCATGAATCATCTATCTTATCATATCTCGCATAATTTACTCTCAAAAATTTAGGTATCCTCTCTTTAAGTTTTGCCCTCAATTCCACCAATTGTTTAAAAGGACCTGCCATATATTCACACCCTACTTGTCTTTATAGACAATATATATTCCATCGGCAAATTTTCGGGGATCTCTCCCACCTTTATTCCTAGTTGCTTGTTCTATGTTTGCTGCCGTCTGACCGACCTTCTCTTTATCAACTCCTCTAACAATTATCTCATCGCCTTTTATATCAACACTAACACCATCCAATATATCTGCATATCTATTTCCCTTCTCTCCTAGGAAATTTGATATCACAACTTTATTCCCTTCAACCTTTACGCTCATAGGAAAATGAGTATAAAATATTCGTAATTTATATTCATATCCCTCCTTAACCCCATTAAACATATTTACAATATGCGCCCTCCAAGTGTGCATTAACGCTTTAATTTTTCGTGTAAATTTTTTACCTTTAAAAGAAATGTGTATCTTGCTATCTTTTATTGCCACTTCTATATGAGGATTAAAAAACCTTCTTGCAATCTCGCCTTTCTCTCCTTTTATCTTTAATATGTTGTTATCATACAAAACGTCTATTCCTTCGGGTATCGCAATATCTATGGAATATTCCTTGTCTCTTTGTTTTGTTAGAGTCTGATCCATACACCACACCCAATTATTCAATATACATACGCAATTAAAGAGCCTCCTAATTTCCCTTTTGCCTCTTTATTCGTCATCACTCCTTTTGATGTTGATACTATAAGAATGCCTGTATTAACTGCGGGTAAATACGTTTTCTCCCACTCCAAATACTCGTCTTTTTTAACAAAAAATCTTGGAAGTATGCTTTGACATTCATTTATTATATCTGAAAGTACCACCTCTATCACTTTACCTCGATCTTCAGAGATAACTTTATAATCCTCTATATATCCATATTTTTTCATAATTTCCAATACATTAATTAATAGCTTAGAATATTTATTCTTAATAATAACTTTTTTCTTACTATGTATAATACCGTTCTTAATTATCGACAATGCATCTGCTAAAGTTTTGGTACTCATAACACCACCACATCACATAAACTTACTGAAGCCTAGTTCCTCTGCCACCTCTCTAAAACATATTCTACAATACTCTAAACCATATTTGCCCGTGTGACCCCAACCCTTCCTACCACATCTAATACAAACAGAGGTAGCAAAACCATGCTTTCTCTTCTTAGGCATATTATGTTTTAAAAATACTGCCTTCTTACCTGGTTTGTGCTCTATTTGTTTAAGCATTCTTTCTGGATGTGAAGCCATAGTCAAACACCTCATATAATCTCAACATTAAATTTCTCTCTAATAAATTCCATTGCCTCCTCTTTTGTTATTAAATGATTTTTACCTATTTTTGATTTGTGATATTTTCTTCTTTTCACTCGATATCCTGGTCTCTCTAAATTAACAAAAACATCCAAACCTAAAACCCCTATTTTAGGGTCATATTTTATTCCGGGAATATCTAAGTACTCCTCTATACCAAAACCAAAGTTACCATGATCATCAAAATTTTTTTTATTTAATTTATTATCTTTTGCCTCTAACAATTTCTTCAATACCTCCTCTGCAATTTCGCCTCTTAAAGTTATCTTTGCTCCTATAGGTAATCCTCTTCTAACTTTAAATGTTCTTGCTCTTCTTGTTGCTAATGTTCTAACAGGTTTTCTACCTGTGATCCTTTCCAATAAAAGATATGCCTTATCTGCATCTTGATGCTGCTTTACTCCAATGTTTAAGGTTACCTTTTCTATCCGTATTTTCCTCATAACATTTTCTGTCTTGGTTTTTTGTACCATATATTCACACCACAACATTAGTATATGTTATTACTTTATGCGTTACTTTTAAAAAATTAATGTATATCTAGTTACTCACTGACTACTCAAATTCACGTTTAAACAGATCGATACTTTCATCCAATATCTTCAATGCCTCCTCTTTATTTAAAAAAGATTTTACTTTAACTTCCTTGCCCTGCAAATCCTTGTAATGCTCAAAAAAATGCTTTATTTCTTTTTGTAGGTGCTCTCCTAATTCATCCAAATCATTTATATGATTAAATCTCGGATCATCTGATACCACACCTATCAGTTTATCATCCTTTTCCCCGTCATCTATCATCTCAAAACCCCCTACCACTCTTACCTTAACCAAACTTCCGGGTAAAAGAGGTTCTGTAGAGACTATAAACACATCCAATGGATCTCCATCATCACAATATGTTCTAGGTATAAACCCATAATCCAAAGGATAATGCATAGCACTATAAAGCACTCTATCAAGAACTAACATACCTGTCTCTTTATCTATTTCGTATTTATTCATACTGCCTTTACTTATTTCCACAATAACATTAACTATATCATCACCATCCTTTGGAGGAATCTTCTTCCACACTGTCATAATAATCACCCTATAATAAAGAGAAGATGTAATAATTTTTAAAAATCTAATGACATAACTTGTTCTCATGATAATTTTAGGGTTAGAAGGAACAGCCCATACTATCTCATGCGGGATTGTAGAAATGTATAGGGATAAAGTAAAAATATTGAGCAATAAGAAAAAGATGATTACAACAAAAGAAGGAGGTTTAACACCTACTCAAATAGGAGAACATCATGCTGAACATATCAAACATATAACAGAAACGGCATTAAAAGAAAGTAAAACATCTGTTAAAGATATAGATCTTATATCCTATTCCCATGGTCCTGGTTTTGGTAACGGATTAAATATTGTAAATATATTTGCAAAAACATTAAGTAAAAAATTTTCTATACCTGTAATTGGAGTTCATCATGGAGCTGCGCATATTCTTATAGCAAAATATCTACTCAACATAAGAGATGCTATATATTTATATGTCTCAGGAGGTAATACTCAGATCATATCTTTAGAAAAAAACACAAGATTTTATGTCTATGGGGAAACAGAAGACATAGCAATAGGTAATGCATTAGACAAATTGGCAAGAAGTTTAGGATATGGATTTCCAGGAGGTAAAATAATAGAGGAACTAGCAAAAAAAGGCAGTTATTTTAACATGCCGTATACAGTTAAAGGAATGGATATTGCGTTGTCTGGCATTCTAACGTTTGCAATCAATAGTATAGGAAAACACAGAAAAGAAGATATTGCATTTTCTTTTCAAGAACATGCATTTGCAATGATAACAGAAACTTTAGAAAGGGCAATGGCATATACCAACAAAAAAGAAGTTTGTGTTGTTGGAGGAGTAGCATTGAATAACAGACTACAGGAAATGGTTAGAATAATGGCTGAGCAGAGAGATGCAAAATATCACAGGCTTGATAAAGAATTCTTAGGAGATAATGGAGCAATGATCGCAGTCGCAGGATACCATTATTACAAATACGGATTTAAGGGAGATGTTTTTAAAGCAAAAATAAAAAGTAGGTGGAGAATCGAAGATGCGTTTAACTTGGAATAAATTATTTAAAAATTTATTAGGCATTAAGATTTTTAAGGTCCCGTAGCTCAGCTTGGTTAGAGCGCCACGCTGATAACGTGGAGGTCGAGGGTTCAAATCCCTCCGGGACCACTTTTTATTTTATGAATCTCTTAAATTGAAAATCAATATCTAATAAATGTCTATGGAGAAAAGGAGATAAGATAATGATGTTAAGAATGTTATAGGTCATAAATATGATAGACATAACACCCAAATTTATGGAAGTAAAATATTTTTTTGATCAAATGAAAGCACATAGAAAGGATCCTGAGAAATTTGTATATTATTTAAACGCGTTTTTATGTTCTTCTATCAGTTTAGTAGAAATTATGCAAAAAGAGAATCAAACAAAGGAGTTCAAAAAATGTCTGAAAAGATTGACAACGAATGATCTATATAAATTTTTTAAAAATTTACGACAGAAATCTGTCCATCGAGAAGTTATAGTCACTAACAAAACCGTTGTAATAGAGATTACCGAATCAATCAATATTTATGATTCTCTCTCTATAAACAATAACAATAAAAATGTTTTAAAAAACATCTCTAAAATTGATTCTCAAAAAGAGAGTGGATTATCTATTGATATCAACTGGTATTTTAAGAATTTTAAAGATGGGAAAAAGAAAGAAGTAGTGGAGTTATGTGAAAAGTTTTTAAGGAATATAGAGAAGGTTGTGAAAGAATATAAAAAATAATTATAATATTACAATCCTCTTTTAAAAATTCAGGCATTACATCCTCCGAGGACCTTATATATTCTAAGATTTCTCCTATCTCTAATAGTATTATCTATGTTTGAACAAAAGAGCAAAAACTATGGTATTTTGTCTAATATCTTAAAATGTTTAGGAGAAAGTAGGTCTTTTCTTTGAGTCGAAATGAGTATAAATTTTTTGGGCTATTCTATTGTCATCTTCGATGAAATCTATATGTAGTTTAGGAAATATCTCTAAAAGTTTCTCTTTCAAAAATTCAAATGCTATCCTGTCCAGATCGTATTGATCAGCATAGATCACATTAACACCATACTCTTTTGCATCCTGATATGTTATATGATCAATAGTTGGTAAGATTATAGCATCAAATTCAACACTGTCATAAATAACATCCTCCACATCTAGAGTAACTGCACAAACAACAGAAACGTTTTTCAAACCAAAATTCATTCCCATTACTCTTTCAGTTATATTTCTCCTAAATATATCCAACAATCTTGAAAAGGAAACAACTCTTGATAGTTCACCAATTGCACCAACCTCTATACCTTCTCGACTCCATAAAGATAAAACCTTTGCCCCTATGCCTCTCAACACATTAGGAGCATTTCCTATTTCTTCATTCACATCCAAGGGCAAATGAGCCACATAATAATTAATATTACTTTCTATCATCTGATTAAGCTTTCTTTTAACATTGCCCTTTATTCTCAAAGGTACTCTTTTATAAAATATTCCATGATGAGTTATTAACATATCATACTCTCTATTTATTGCTTTTTTTACTACATCTTTCGTGGGATCAACTGCAAAAGCAATTGAAGATACTGTATCTTTTCCCTCTATTATCAAAC
>WAOB01000069.1 GCA_015521505.1 Nanobdellati archaeon
GAATACAAGATATCCTAACAGGACATATTTTAGATAGGGTAATATGATATAATAGACATTTTTTATGAAATAGTACGATAATGGTAAGAAGATCGTGTTAATTAATAATCCAAAAGAAAAGCCGTACAATCCAATTATAATAAAATTGTCTATTCCTCTTACTTTTATAAATCTCATTAGGTGGGGTACATACAAAGTATTTTCATCTGGAACTTTGTAAAGAATCGTTGCCAAAAACGATCCTATTATAAATGATGAAGAACTTGCAAGTAATAAATAAAACAGATCATATCCTGTTTCTATGTTTACTTTTAACAACAATGCAGAAAGATTGTTTATATGAAATGAAGGTATTATCCCGATTATTACTCCTAGAAGTATTCCAAAAAGGACATTTAACAAATCGTAAAACATAAACTATTTTAAAGATTTGAGTAAAAAATTTAAATTATGTTGCCTTTAGATCCTAAAAAAATGGAAATTATGATGAAGCAACTAGGTATAAAGATAGATACTTTGGAAGGTATAGAGGAAGTGATATTGAAAGCAGAGGATAAAGAAGTGGTTATCGTTCCTAAAGACATAAAAATGATTAATGCTCGGGATGTAAAAACACTACAAATAGTTATAAAAACTATAGAAGAGAAACCTCTTTTTTCCATAGAGGAGGAGGATATTAATATTTTAATGCAAAAAAGTAATCTTTCTTATGAAGATGCGAAAAAACTTTTGGAGAAACATAAGGGGGATTTAGCCAAAGCTCTGATAGAAATAAACAAGAACTAGATTCTTCTGGTTTTTGAATGAATGACTTTAAATAAAACATATCCAAACCACCGATGGAATCTGTGGTTTATTATGTGTTTTATACTTGTTTTATAAATTTGTTTGAATGTATTGTCTAAATATAGTTCCATCAACAATAATATTATAACCTGAATTTTCATAAGGAACATAGTGGTTTGGAGCTCCTTTGATTTAATAAAGATATTTAGTACAAAAAGTAAAAGATATGTTATTGAAACACCCCCTAGCAAGTATCTTATATTTATATCGAATATTGTGTGTTTAAGGTTTTCCTTACAATTAACACATTTTGCTCTTATAGGTGTTGGCAGAGAACAATTATTACATATTATCATCTCTTCATACATTCGTTTTACCTCCCCTTCTTGGAGTAAAGATATTTATGTATGTAGGATATAAAAACATTTATGAAGATGTAGTTTTGTAGCGTTATATTGAGATACGACATATAGTATTGGTGTGGTTTTGATGGCGGAAAAGAAAAGGGATAAGGATAAGGAGAATGTTCTTGATGAGTATGTGTTGGAATCAGATGGAGTTAAAGCAAAAGTTATTATTAAAAGAGGTGTTAGAGATTATGTTCCTACTTACAACTTAATAAAGAAAGAGTTTAGTGTTGCTTTAAAAGCGGTTTTGGAAACAATAAAAGAAGAAATAATACAAGAAATAGATTTATCTGTGAGAGAGTTCGTTGATCCCACAGTCTATCATAAAGTTAAAGAGAAGTTTAGAAAAAAGATTCTTGATCAACTAAACAAATACCTTCCATATACTAGTGATGAGGAGAAGGAATATTTGACAGGGACTTTACTTCATGAAATGCTGGGACTTGAAGATATAGAACTTTTACTAGTCGATAACCATATAGAGGAGATTGTTATCAATTCGCATAAAGAACCTGTTTGGGTATATCACAAAGGATATGGGTGGCTTAAAACAAATCTGAAGATAGAGAGCGAAGAAAAAATATATAACTTTGCATCTTCTATAGGGAGGAGAGTTGGAAGGCAAATAACAAATCTAACTCCTTTGATGGATGCCCATTTACCTACAGGAGACAGAGTTAATGCAACACTCTTTCCTATTTCAACTGAGGGAAATACTTTAACTATTAGGAGATTTTCAAGAAGTCCTTGGACAATAATCCATTTCATTGAAAGCAAAACCCTAAGTAAGAGAGTTGCTGCTTTTTTATGGACTGCAATACAATATGAGATGAATGTTCTTGTTGCTGGAGGAACCGCATCAGGTAAAACATCAATGCTTAATGTTTTGATGCCTTTTATGCCTACCAACCACAGAATCGTTTCTATAGAGGATACACGTGAAATAAATCTGCCTGATTTTCTACATTGGGTACCATTATCTTCAAGAGAGGCAAACGCAGAGGGAAAAGGGGCAGTGACAATGCTTGATCTTTTAGTTAATTCTTTAAGAATGAGACCAGATAGAATAATTATAGGAGAGATAAGAAGAAAAGAAGAGGCAGAAGTTATGTTTGAGGCTATAAGAACAGGACATAGTGCTTATGCAACATTTCATGGCGATAGAGCAGAAGAGGTGTTTAAGAGATTGATAAACCCTCCCATGAACCTACCACCCTCTGTATTAAGTGCTTTACATTTAATAGTGGTTCAATTCAGACATAGGAGATTAGGGATTAGAAGAACTTTGGAAATAGCAGAGATAATTCCTGCAGAAGATAAAAGCAATTTCAATATAATATATAGATGGAATGCAAAAACAGACACTATTGAGGAATACAATAAAGCATATCGAATAAATGAAGACATTTATTTGTATACTGGGATGAATGAAAAGGAGATAGAAGAAGAATTAAATAAAAAAGTTAGGATATTAGAATGGATGATGAATAATAAGATAAAAACAATAAATTCTGTTGGTAAGGTAGTTGCAGAATTTTATAGAGATGAGGAATATCTTATGAGTATAGTTAATAAGAAAAAGCCCACTCAACAAGATTTTAAAGATCTTTTTGGAGAAACGATCTATCAAGAATGGCAAGAATCGCTTAAACAGGTGTGAGGTGTATGGAAATTAATGAGAAATCTCTTAGAAAGGCATCGTATTTCTATCCTATTGCAAATAGACTGTCTAAGGTATTTGAAAATCTTAATGTTTATTTGTATCAGGCGGAGATTAATGTTTCTTTGGTTGAATATATTGCTTACTCTCTGTATGGTGCTTTTTCATTATCTTTTATGTTTCTTCTAGGTATGTTTTTATTGTATCTCTTTACAAAAAATGCTTTGTTTTTAAAACTTCTTTTTGCTTTGCCTTTCTTATTTCTAATGGTTTTTTACTCTGTATTGTATAAACCCAAGGTTTATGCTATACGAAGAGCGAGGAAGATCGATGAGGAGTTGCCTTATGCATTGAGACACATGCTTATTCAAATAAGAGCAGGAATACCAATTTATCAAACATTTATTTCTTTAACAAAGGATTATGGAGAACTTAGTGAAGAATTTAAGAAAATCGTTAAGAAAATTAATAGCGGGTATAGTGAAGTAAAAGCATTAGAAGAGAGCATATTGCGAAGTTCTTCAGACAAATATAGAAAGGCGTTTTGGCAAATTCTTAACAGTTTAAAAACAGGAACTGATGTTGAGAAACCATTGGAGAATGTTGTTAATGAGATAATAAAAGAACAAATTTTAGCCATAAAAGATTATGGGCATCAACTGAACCCTCTAACATTAATGTACATGATGGTTGCAATAATTATGCCTTCTTTGGGAATAACCTTTCTTATGATAATCTCTTCCTTTGCAGGGTTTTCCTTATCTGATGGTGTTTTTATTGGAATTTTAGTGTTTTTAATTTTCTTTCAATGGAGCTTTTTAAACCTTATTAAGAGTAAAAGACCCAATGTTAAAATATGAGGTGTGGTTATGCTAAAAAAAATAAGAAAAGCTAAGAGAAGGAAAGAAATTGAACATATAAAAAGGAGAATAGAGAATATAGAGAATGAGGCTAAAAAAAACAAATTTAAAGAATACCTTGTTTATCTTTACTACCTTCTTCCTGATTCGTTAAGGAAAAAAATAAAAGAAGAGGCAAATTATGCTAATATAGAAGAGGAAGACTATTATTATTCTATAGTTTTTATTGTCTCTTTCCTATTTTCATTAATCTTTCCATTTTATTTAATATATGTAAAGATAGATGTTCTTTATGTGTTGGCAATATTCTTTGTTTTATTTATCATGTCTTTATTTGTTCCATATTTTTCTTTGACGATGGCGAGTGAGAGCCGGAGAAAAATGATGGAAAAATATTTGCCTGATTTTTTGATCCTTACTTCTTCAAACATAAAGTCTGGCTTGACTATAGATAGAGCACTACTTTTTGCTTCACGAAAAGAGTTCGGAGAGTTAAGTAAAATAACTAAAAAAACAGCATATCAAATATATAGTGGAAAAGATGTAGATGATGCGTTGATAGAAATGTCAAAGAAAATAAAATCCCAAATATTCAATAAAACCATAAAACTTTTGGTTCAAGGTTTAAGGTCTGGAGGCAATAGTGCAAAACTTCTGGAGGAGGCAGCAAACGATATAAGAAATACTGAAATATTACAAAAGGAGATAAGAGGTACAGTAATAACATACATAATGTTCATCTTCTTTGCAGGTGTTGTTGCTGCTCCTGCTTTGTTTGCTACTTCTGTTTTTTTAATAAGTTCTACAACGACAATGTGGAAAATTGATGATACTATGCAAAACATGTTACAAGAATATGGTGTGATGAGTTTTATTTCTATGAAGAAACCACAAATAGATATTGCTAAATTTGAACTTTTTGCTTTGGTGTCGTTGATGATCACAACTGTTTTTGCAGGCATATTAATTTCAGTTATTCAATCAGGCACATATAAAAATGCAATTAAATATTCCCCTTTTTTTATGATGCTAAGCATTGCAATATATTACGGGGTTTCTTTGGGATTAAGAAACCTATTCGGATCTATGCTTGTCTGAATTATTTTGTTATGTATTTTTCTATTACTATTTTTAAAATATACGCTCTCAGAACATAACTTTCCCAAAAACAAGATTTTCTTTTAAATACTTTATCACAATAAAATGCATAAGCGTCTGGAGAGAGATAACCTTTTTTATATAAGTATCTGATTAATTCTTTTGTTTCTTTACCTATGCTTTTTACTATTTTATTATATTCGAAATTATATTTAAAGTCATATTCATCTAAGATTCTTGATTCTTTTGGAAGTTTCTTTTTTGCATATTTGTCCAGAATTTTATTTTTGTTAAAAATATTTGTTTTTTCATTTAGTTTAGTAAAGAGTGAAGCCATGAAAATGTTCCTAACTAAAAAAGGATGTTTAGGCTCTATGCCCCTGTACATCATTATTTTGTCTATATAGGCAATTTTATTGTCTGCAACATAAGTGTAATAATATAACGGTATGATTTTGTTATTTTTAGTTTTTGTTTTGGGTATTTCTTTTTTAATATCATAATACCATTTCTTCTGGTGCTTGGATATATATTTGTGCTCTCTGAAATATTCTAAAAGAAACCTATCCTCTGTTTTAACACTTGCAATTTCTTTTAAATACCATAAAGATGAGAAGGGCCTCGGATTTAGTATCTTAGAGATGATAAGTATTATTCTTTTCAAAATTTCTATCTTTGACATATATTTGTAGATCAAATAGTTCTTATGGATTCCTTTGTTTCCTAATATTTCTTTTCCCCCAATTCCTGTTAGTATACTGTCGGTATACTTACTTATTTTTTTGCTCAAATGAGTATAAAATAAGACATCAATATCGCTATAAGGTTCATCTAACACCTCTTTTAATTCTCTACTTGTTTTTTTAAAGTCTTTATATTTGAGATACTCTTGATGTAAATTAATATTATACTTTCTAGCAATTTCCTTTATTTTCTTTCCTATGTCTTTGTCATCTTCCATCAAGATGTTGAATGCATTAATGCTTTCGTAAGGCATTAAAGCAACCATTTTAGAGAGTATACTTGTACTCTCAATATCTCCAGAGAATAATATACCCTCATCACCTTCTTCGATATAGTTTTTTACACTTCTTGAAATGTTTTCGTCAATAATCTGTATAATGTCTTTTACACTACATGGTTCATTAAAATATTCTTTTAATATATTTATTTTCTTTAACCTTTTTGTTCTGATATCGTAAAGTATAATCTCTCCTGGCATTACTTTATAGATGTTTTCAATTATAGAATATGGGGAAGGAACAAACCCTAGAGAGAAGTATAGATCTAATGCTTTTGGTTCTAATTGTATGTTTCCATATTTGTTTTTCTTTAAGTATTCTATCAGATATTCGAGTCTATTAGAGAACATAAAATTATTGTTTTTTAAAGTATAATATCCTTGTTTTGCCCCCCAAACATCTCTAAACAACATGATCTTTTTATTGTTCTTATCATATATTGTTATGAAGTATGTCCCATCTATCATTTTGATAAACTTCTTCCCATATCTTTTATACAATATAGCAATAAGTTCTTGATCACTATCTGTTTTTATGTCAATATTTCTATCTTCAAGTGCCTTTATTAATTCGTACTTGTTATTTATTTTACCATCAATGAACACCACAACATTGTCATATTTGTATGGTTGAGAAACATCTAAAAAAGGGTTGTCTGACGTAGATAAATATTTTACGTATATAGAGATATTACTGTCTATATATTTATCTGAGTGATCTCGACCTTTCTTATTCATTATTTTGATCATCTTCTTGTAGTTTGTAATGTCTTTTTTGTCTATACCAAAAATGCTGCTCATAAAAGGAATACACCATGAAATTTATAAACACTGGATAATAGTAAAAATTTAAAAATCTTTCTAAAACAAAAGATTATTAATGGTTAAAATCGTTCTCTTTGATGACTATGATTTCAATTTTAAAGACATTGAAGAGGAAATCTTCTATAGAGAATATGCCATTGATTCACATCTGAATAATTATCTCATGAACCAGATGAAATATTCTTCTTTGCTTTTGCAAGAATCCGCTTCACATCTATTAATAACTCCAGGCAAATATGTTAGATCAAAACTTTATTCTTTTGGTTGTGATGAAATAGGCAAAGAATGGAGTGAAGACGAGAATTTAGATAATGCTGTGTCTTTAGAACTTCTTCATGTATCGACTCTTATTCATGATGATATCATTGATAATGATATCAAAAGAAGAGGAACTACAACAGTTAATGTAGAATATGGAGAGGATGTGGCAATTCTTTCAGGAAATGTTTTGCTTGCAGAAGCAATTTCTTTATCATCGTATAAGGACCAGATATTGTCTCTTTATAAGGACATTAACGATGGACAATGTTTAGAGATAGAGCTAAGAGATATAATGCTATCAGGAAATAAATCTAACCTTCTTGATTTTTATGAAAATGTTGTTGTTAACAAAACAGCAAAATTTATTGGATGTTCTTTGTCTTTGCCTTCTAAAGATGTATCTCAAGAGAAATATCTTGTTTTGAAACATCTAGGAACCCTTCTAGGGTTCTTATACCAAGTTCATAATGATGTTAAAGATTATATAGAAAGCGGAGAGAGAGATGTCGGATCTGATTTAAAAGAGAAAAAACCCAGTATACTACATATTTTTGCTTATGAGCATGGAATTGATGTTTTTGGTATCTATGAGAAGGAATATGAGAAACACATAAGTTCTTCTCTTCGAAATTTGTATTATGACATGCTAAAAAAATTAGAAGATATATTTAAGGACAGAGAGATTTTAAGAGACTCAATGAGACACCGCTTTGAAAAATTATATTACGAGTTGGATCAAAGAGCACATCAAAAATCTTTTGAAAAAGTATTTTCGGTTCTTAAATCCTCGGGAGTGTTTGGAGATGTTTATGCCTTCTACAAGGACAATAGAGAGATATTTTATGATGAGCTTAAACATTCTGTTAGAAATAAAAAAACACACGATTTCCTGGTCTATTTGGAGAGCAAACTTTATAAGACCATGAATGAGGTTTTATAATAAACACTCTTTTAAAATTTCAAAAGGAGCATCTGTTATCACAATATTACCTTTCATGTGTGTTTTTTTCATTCTATATCCTCTTTGTTCAATTTCTCTTTTTATTTCTTGAAAGGATTTTACAGGTTTTTTATAGTATTTTGTTATTTTCGGTAGTTCATAATATTTACCATCAGGTATTGAACTTTCATCAAATAGTCTTGTTAGAAGTTTTAAAGATGCTTTATCGATGTATTCTTTTCTTTTGCCTATTGATAAGCATTTTTTAATAAATTCTTCATTCTGTAGGCTTCCTTTCCATATTTTACCTATATATTTTTCTTCTTTAGGGCATTTAACAAACTCTTTTTCTTGATTGTCTTTATATTGGATGTATTCCAGATTCTTTAGGTTTTCTTCTGCTTTCTTTTTGTGTTTGTCTACCATACCCATTACCTTAATATAGTGTTTATGGGAAATACTCATCAAAGGAACAATACCTTTATCAAATTTCGCAAAGCACTCTACAATAACTTTCCAAGCAACCCTTAATGCCACCTCTCCTTTAGGGAAATAGTCTTTTCTATGCTCAACATTGTACCTTCTCAATGCAGTTCTTGGATATGTACCGGACAGGACAGCAGTATCTGTAAATGTGACCATAAATAATCCTTTATTTGAAGTGCATCTTGCTAATGCTTCTAAATAATATGATGCAGAACCGAAAGGATCCAAATCAACAACATCGCCTTCAAATCTGTATTGATGCATAAGTTCTGCAGCATCTTTTTGATATATTTCATAATTTTTTATGTTATTCTTTTTTACATTATCTTTTATCAACTTTATTGCATGTGGATTTAGGTCATTGAATATAACCTTTTCTACTCTCTTGTTTTCTAAATAGTATCTAATCCCTCTAATTCCGGATGCTGCCATAACATCTAAAACCTTTACTGTTCTTCCTGTAAGTGATGTAAATGTCTCTATTGCTAAGGAACTTATGTCTCTATTAATCTTCATCTCTGGATTATAGAAGACGATATCTGATTTTTTTATTTTACCGGGAAATATTTGTATTTTTGCCAATCCTTCTTGTATGTTTTCTTTCATGTTGTGGTTTTATAAAGAAATATTTAAAACACTTTCCCATTAAATTTAATTATATATACTACGTATGTTTATTATCTGTTTTTGTGTGGTTAGGATGTCAAACCTATGTAAGAGACATTATAAGGACGTTTATTTACCTATTCCTCCTAATCCTTTGGTTGATATAGATAATAAAGAATATTTTGAGGAAGTTATTAGATATAATGAAAAACTTTATATCTTATCACAACAGTATATTGGCAATATTTATGGATATATAACTTACCTGATTCCTGTTTGTTTTTATACTGTTGGTAGTGATGGTAGGAAGGAAAAAGGTACAGATTCAAAGTTGGAGATAAAAGTAGTATATAGAGGAGAGAATCACCATTATTTATTTATAAAAGGAATGCTCTCAGAATTTATAAATATAAAGAACCATAGAGAGATATATGACATAACAGAGTATAAGAATTTGAAAGACGATACTTCTATTTTCCTTGCCTATGATAATCACAGACTGTTTTTTCCTTCTCGAGTATATGATTCCCTACTTGTTATGGGCGATGAAGAACTTGAGAGAGAAGTGTTGGACAAAGCACTACAGGAGATAAGAATATATTATAAGAAAATAAATAAATATATAAGAACAAGAATAAACAATTCAAAGAAAATTATTCTTACAGGTAAAAACAAAGTTAGAGGGAAAGAGATAGCGCATTTTGATATAGATAAAGGACTATTATTTTATTCTGGACAGGACAATTATAATATATACTCTCTATCAACAAAAATAGGACATCTTAGGTT
>WAOB01000070.1 GCA_015521505.1 Nanobdellati archaeon
AGATCAGAATCTCCCCCCTTAAAAATAGCACTCTCATATTCAAGAGAATAAGAGCTTAATCTATATAACGATCTTAATGATGATTCTATAATAGAAAGTGTGTTTTTAATATCAGAAATTTTGTTATGGAGATGTTCTTTTTTCTGTGTTATAACTTCTATCTCATGCTCTATCATCCCTTTTTTATCTTCAAAAGAATTATACTCATCTACCTTTTCTTTTACTCTTTTAAGTTTTTCATCCAATAATTTTATATTCTCCTCAACATGGTTTTTTCTCTTAACAATTTCATCTTCCTTATCAAGTTCTTTTTTAATTATTTCTTCTTTTGCTTCTAAAGATGCTATTCTATCTCTAATATACTTTCTAAACAAAGAGAGATTATCTATAAGAACTTTATACTTTTCTATATCAAACAAACCTCTTAATATAAGCATTCTTTCCGTGTCATTAGATATTAGTATTTCTTTCATTCTTTCTTGCGGAACATAAACTGTATATCTAAAAGGTATGGTCTTTTTTAACGATTTCAGAGATAAGGGATATCCTAATAAAGAGAATATCCTTGTTTTAAGCATAGTGGGTGTTACTTCTTCTCTTAAACCATTAATAGTTATATAACAGGAATCGTTTTTTATTTTATCTCCTATTAAAGTGATTGTTCTCTCAACAATTATTTTCTTATTTTCAATTTCAAATCCAACCTTTATCTTCCCGTATCTTTTTCCCTTCCTTATTAATCCCCTAACATCAACATTTGATGATCCAAAAAGAGCATAATCTATACTATAAAGTAGTGTGGATTTGCCTGAGCCAATATCCCCCCAAAGCAACACACTTCCTTCAGGAAATGATACTTTCGCCTTCTCATAGCTCCTTATATTCTCAAGTTCAACAAAATTTATCATCATCTGTTATCGACCTCTTTTTGCATCAGATTTTCTATTTTTGAGAATGTCTTACCTACTACTCGTGACTCATAAGTTGAAGAGGTTTCATTTTCCTCCTTAATCTCTGATAAGTTATTAAAAAGAAGAGTAGTTACTCTTTCCACATCGAAAGAGTATTTATCTTTTGCTGATTCTATAATCTCGTTTAAAAATTTTGTCTCTATTTCTTTTATATCAGATCTGTTCTCAATAAATATGGAAGAATCATCAAATTTGGATGAAAGATGTGAGGTGTTTATCTTCACAATATATGCTCCTTTTTTAGTTATCTCCTCTTTCAATTTTTTAAAATCTATGTTTGAAATCAACCCATCAACACTACCAACATATTTTACAAGAACAATCTTATCATCTACATTGTTATTATTAATCATATTAAGTGTTTTCTCTTCTACTTGTTTCGGAGTCAAACCATTAACATTAATCTCCTCGTAAATAACATCTCTCAACACAAAAGTTTTATGGTGTATGCTTGTTTTCCATTCTTTTCCATCAAAGATCGCTTCAACATATAAGTAATTACTTCTTCCTCTCATTTCCTGCAATTCTTGAAAGTTATCTGTATATACAGGTCCTGGATAGCAAATATATCCTCTTTTATTAAGAGTTCTAACTTCCTTTATGATTGTCTTATGTATATGACCAGAAGCATAATAATCGAATCCTTTAGGTAGAATGTTCAAAGGTATATTTTGAGGTATTTGCATTTCTTTTGGCATTATTTCATTAACTCCTATATGCATTTGAAATATCTTAAATTTATCTTTATGTTGCTCCCAATCTTTCAAGTCTTTAATCCTCTTATAATATTCTTTCTCTAAACTTCCTGCTCTACCCAACATCCCATAGATAACTACATCGTCTTTATATATAGTAGGCAACAACACTAACGAATCATTTTCAATTTTCATGTTTGAAGTTATCTTTAAAAGATCCGCATCCTCTAAAACATAAAGAAATGAGGATTCAGCACTATTCAAATCATGCGATCCTGGTATTGCAAATACCTCTATATTATGTTTTTTTAATTTGTTAAGTTCTCTTGTTAAGAATCTTATCGCGTCTATAGATGGCATACTTACATGTAAAATATCTCCTGACATAAGGAGAAAATCAACCTCTCTACTTATAGCCTCGTCCACCACTCTTTTAAATGCTAAGAAGTTTAATCTCTTTAGTTCTTTTTCCCTCCACGCATCTAAATGCACATCTGCAATATGAATAAATTTTATGGATTTTTCCATATTATTCCTCCTTTAAGAATATTTTAAAAATGTTGTTATATTAGTTTCCGAGAAGCTTTAAAGAGAAGTTATAAATTAATATATATCTCTTGTCTATACTAATATTATATGGTATTGAGAAACATTGGAACAATGAGAGTAGTTATATCTATTTTATTTTTCATAGTAATATCAACCCTAATAGTTTACTCAACCCAAGTAGATATA
>WAOB01000071.1 GCA_015521505.1 Nanobdellati archaeon
GGATCTTTCTTACCAACATGGAAAACAAAAGAAATCATCGATGATATTAAAAAAGGAGATTTAACTCAACTACTAACAAAACCATTTAATTATCTGTTATTTAGATTTTTCTATTTTGTTGGTTTAGATATAAGAGTTTTCTTTATTATAGGAATAGTTTTGATACCATTCATTTTTTCATATACTCTAAATGCAATATTCTTCATGCTTTATCTTATTTTGGCATATATACTTGAGTTCTTGTTTATTATGTCTTTTGTTTTATTATCTTTTTGGATTTATGAGCCAAAACATTTACTGAATATCTTAAACAATATAAAATTATTCTTAAGAGGAAGTTTTTTACCATATACTTTCTTTCCAGAAGAGACAAGAATGTTCTTTGATTTTTTGCCTTTTGCGTACTTTGGATATTTAAAATTTGAAGTTCTTATGAATGGTTTAAATATAATTGATAAAGATTTTATCTTAGGGTATATAGGTAATGTTGTGCTGTTCGGTTTAATCTTATATTTTATCTGGAAAGTTGGGTTAAAGAAATTTGAAAGTCAGGGTGGTTGAAATAGAATATTATGAATTTAAAGGTATGGTTATATGGATAAGCGGATTGCTCTTTATAATACATCTACTACAATTATTTATCCCAGGTTTTACTGAATTTTTTGTTCTAAATGGAGAAAAAATATATGAAATACATAGAATGTTCACTTCAATTTTCCTGCATGCAAACATAAACCATCTCTTACAAAATATTATAGGTTTAATAATGTTTGGCATTGTTTTAGAGGCCGTAATAGGCTGGAAACGGTTTTTGGAAGTGTTTATCTTATCTGGCTTAGTAGGAAACATAGCAATACTCTTGTATGATCCTTCAGTAATTGCTTTAGGAAGTAGTGGTGCCTTGATGGGAATAATAGGTGCTCTAACATATCTAAGACCATTTATGCCTGTGTATTTCTATGTCCCTCTACCTGTGATATCTCTGTCTGTGATATATATCCTAATTAATATCTTTGGATTAATATATCCTACAGACAATATAGGATATGCAGCCCATATAGGAGGGTTTATTGCCGGTATGGTGTGGGGTTACTTAAACAAAGATAAATATAAAGAAGAAAAACCTAAGTTAGAGGACGATTTAGATTTAGATGATGAGGAAATATATAAAATAGCACAAATAAAACCTAAATGACTTTTCTACGAATAATCATTAAAACAAATATTAGAGCAACAACAAAAACATAAAATCCGGGCTCTGGAGATTGCTCGACAAAACCCTGGGTAGAGGAAGGTATTATAAATACAGTCGTATTAAACACTTCAACACTTCCTTCCTCAGTGTCTCTATAAATCTTTAAAGGATACTCTCCTAATTTACCTCCAAAGATGGTTACAACAATAGACCCTCTCTCATAAGGTTTCAAAGATATCGTTTTAGTTTTAGATGCTATAGGTCTTTCCTTATCTTCAAACCATACAAAATTCTCAAAAATTCTTGTTTCAGGATCATTGCCTGAAGATAATCTTAAAGTAAACGTCTGAGGTTTATCTGATGGATTATAATAAGTTAGTAACATTTGTGCATACATTCCTACTTGTAAATAAAGTTTGTTATCTCCTTGAGACAACATGTTTTGAACATCTAAAATAACTTGTCCTTCAGAGGACAAGGTTGCCCTACAACACAAAGTTTGATAATTACTGGGTAAATAGATTTCCTGTACATCACAAGAATAGATGTGAGCATTTGTATCTACAAACCCGCCATCTGGAAGAATTCCTGAAAATTTAAATAAACATGTTTCAACAACACCACATCCTACACTGCCCCTAACATCACAATACATTATTGCACCCGTTCCCTCCTCTACGGGTTCTGGATAAATACAAAGTTCGTAATTGTATTCTCCCGGGTTTGTCGAATAGGGAGATTTAACATGCGCATTTGTTACATCACTTAGATTAACGACATATACCTGTCCATTATACGGATCACAAGACATCCCCTCTTCTAAAATAAACCCCCTTAATTTAATATAGTTGTTTGTAGTACATGCCAAAACATATTCATAATTTCCAGAAACAACATCCTCAGAAAGATTAGATAAATGTGAATTATATGGTCTACCATTAGAGTCAACATCTATAGTCATCACTCCTATAATGGGATCATATCCTGTAGGGATAGAATCTTTTGGAAATATGTCACAATTATAAAGAACATTATCTATCTCAACAGAATATGCATAAAACAATAAAGACACAAAGAAAATATAATACAAACCTATACGTGTCTTATTTACCATAAAAAATATAGAAAACAAGTAAAATATATATTTTTCAAATAAAGTAAATAAAAAGAAGAGAAGAGATATCATTTCTTTAAACCAAAGAAAGCAAGAGCAAGAAATATAGCTCCAACCCAAGAAACCACGCCTCCTATTAAAATTATCAACAATACGCTTCCAATCAAAAACAAGTTACCTGCCCATTTGAAATTTTCATTTTTTGTTACCTCTGCTGCTTGAAGAAGCGCTTTCCTCATGAAAAAGGAACCAATTATTGCACCTACCCACAGTACAGCAAAAGCCAATAATACACTAGATATAAAAGCAATCAATCCTCCGAAGATTCCTGCTGCCTCCTGAGTTCCTATCATACCCATGCTAAGAAGAGATGCACCTCCTAAAACAACAGCAAGTATTGTCCCAACAAAAACAACAACTAAACCAATTAGGTAGTTCTTAAAGATATCTGGAGACTTATAATGTTGAGATAATCCATACATCGCAACAATAACCATTATTACTCCTACAAGATTTATCAATCCACCTATAACCGGTATCAAACCCACTATTGGAGATAAGACTAATATCAGAGCCCCGATACCTCCCACATTTCTCACAGTATTCATATCCATTTATAACACCTCCAAAAGACTTAATATGTATTATGGTTTTTAATCTTTTTAAAGTTTATCTATCTCGATAAGATAACTTTTATCTCTCTCTTTTATTTTATCTAAAAAGAAAAAATAAATTTTACCATTGTATTTAACGGCATACATCGGTTGAGCATTAAAATGTTTAGAAACATCAACAAGATTCTTAACCTCCTCTTTATCCAGATAAAGTGTTTCTTTGGAAGTGGCTTTACACTCTATGACCACAATCTTTCCATCTTTAGCAGCGATTAAATCGGGTTTTTTACTGCCAGCAGATCTTACCACATACCACCCATCCCTTTCAAGCATATCCTTAACTTTTCTCTCCAATTTATATCCTTTAAAATATTTTTTAGAAACCTTCC
This sequence comes from Nanobdellati archaeon, assembly GCA_015521505.1. Taxonomy (GTDB): domain Archaea; phylum EX4484-52; class EX4484-52; order EX4484-52; family JAADEF01; genus WAOB01. Next base: position 3,313 of record WAOB01000071.1, read on the forward strand.
TTGACATAGAATATTGTTACTATCGTAGTTTTTATATAGTTTTATAGGAAGGTGATGTCTATAAGCCCTCTTCTGTTGTCCGTCATCCCAAAAGGTGATGGACATGGAGCATCCGACTATGCCTGCAATGGCAGTTGCCCTGGCAAGGGTGCCTTCTCATCCTCAAAGCATTTCATTGCTTATGTATCATTGCTCCTTGCTTTAAGGTTGTTTTCTGTGGCAGAGCCATCCCTCTCGGGATCCTCCTTTGCAGGAGGTTGCCTCTAATAGGGGAGGGACTTTCCTGCTGCTCTCTTGCAGCATTGCTCCTAGACATCTCCTTCCCACTACTACTATTGTTTTGTGAATTTAAAATAGTTTAGGTGTATTTCATTCTCCTGTTGAACACTTGCTCCTAGATTGGGAGGTCGAGAAGCAGGAATAGTAATTCTTTTAAAACTTATCGAAAAATTTTATTTATGGATATTGAAAAGAGAATTGAAATAGTTAAAAATGTTGCTTATGAAATTATAACAGAGAAAGATCTTAAAGAATTATTTGAAACAAAGGACAAGATCGTTGCTTATGACGGGTTCGAGCCTTCTGGTTTAGCTCATCTTCCTTTTGGTGTTTATAGACCTCTTATAATTAAGGAACTGGAAAAAGCAGGGATAAGATTTAAACTCTTGCTTGCAGATACTTTTGCATGGATAAATATGAAATTTGGAGGAGATATAGAAAAGATACGAAGAGCAGGGGAGTATTTTCTAGAGGTTTGGAAAGCCGCAGGTTTAGATCTGAACAAAATAGAAGTTGTATGGCACAAAGATCTAATATCTGATGAAGAATATTGGAAAAAGGTAATAACTATTGCTCAAAACCATACTCTAAGAAGAACACTAAGAGCATTAACCATAGCAGGAAGAGTGGAAAGTTTAGATAATGTAACATCAATAATATTCTATCCAAGTATGCAAGCGGCAGATATATTCCATCTCGAAGTAGATATATGTCAATTAGGTTTAGATCAAAGGAAAGTAAATGTTTTGGCAAGAGAAGTAGCAGAAAAACTTAGTTGGAAAAAACCCGTAGCAGTGCATCATAATTTATTAATGGGCTTACAAGGACCTGTGAAACCACAGAAAATGGATGAAGATGTTAGAAAAGACATCATAATTACATCAAAAATGAGTAAAAGTAAACCAGATACTGCAATATTTGTTCATGACTCTGAAGAAGAAATAAAAAGAAAAATCATGAAAGCATATTGTCCAGAAAAACAGGTTGAAGACAACCCTGTCTTGCAGTATTTTAAAGAGATTGTATTTAGGATTAACAAGGAAATAATGATAGAGAGACCTCAAAAATACGGAGGAGATTTAGAAATTTTATCTTATAATGAACTTGAAAAAATGTATAAAGAAGGAAAAATACATCCTTTAGATTTGAAATCAGCATTGGTAAAATACATAAATGAAGTAATACAACCTATAAGAGAGCATTTCGAAAAGAATTCTAAAGCAAAGGAACTATATGAAGAAATATCATCTTATAAAATTACTAGATAATATCAACTCACTTCTCTTTATAAGAGATTTAGATCTCAGATCTTCAGGTGAAGATATTTCATCTAATGAGTAAATATCATAATGTATCCCTAAATCAAGATATTGATACTTATCACTTGGAATACTATTATATTCAAAATAAGAGATCATAGATGTCTTAATAACCTCATTAACTCTCTCTAACCTTTCAGAAATTATAGAATAAGGGTTTCTATAAGTGTTACTCTTATCTATATTAACAAAAAGTACTATTTCGTCTCCTCCATACATAAAAGCCAAAGTATCGTCTCTAAAATGATTTCTAATAGTATTACCTACAATATTCAGATAAGTATCACCATGGATCAAATTCGTTCTTCCTTCTATTTCATTTACTTTTTTAAGATTCTTAACATCTACAATAGCAACATAAGAGTATGCACTTCCATTAATTATCTTTTTAATTAAACATTCCACTCTCTCTGAGTAGATCGGAAATCCTGTATGTGGGTGTTTATCTAAAAGAATACATTCATCACTTATAGTTTGTCCATAAAATTCTCTTAACTTGGAAGAAGTAGAATCAATACAAATACCACTATAT
>WAOB01000072.1 GCA_015521505.1 Nanobdellati archaeon
AATTAAAATTGCATTTACAGATATTTTTAAGATGAGGATCAACTATTTCTACTTTGTTATCATTTTATTTAGTTTCTTAGGGTTTTATTATTTTCTTCCTGCTTTCATAGTCCCAGGAAATGATATTTTCTACCAAATATCTTTGCTATCTATTTATGATCATTTGAGTGTTATTACATTATCTATTTTGATTTCCTATTTGATTGTGATGCATCTTCATGCTTACAAAATAAGAAAGAGGTATACTTCTTTATATCATAAGAGTAGAGAGTACTCTTCTATTTTAACTTCTTTTGCTGCAGGTATGTTGAGTTCTTTTGGATGTATCAGTTGCTTTTTATCAACACTTACTTTCTTTCCTACCGCTGCTTTTCTATTTCTATACTCTTATAAGATATATGTATACTTATTCTCATTATTATTGCTTTTAATTTCCATATATTACACATCATTAAAGGTTTTGGGCAAATGCAACAGATGTTAATATATACGATAAACCTTAATAATAACGAAAGTAGTTTGATAGGCGGAAACACTTCCCCAACACACTATATCTCTAATAGAAATTCCTAGATCTAACTTCACGATACAACACAAAGTGCTCAATAGAAGAGATAGATTATGAGGTATTTCCGCCTTTATCAATGTTAAAAATAATAAAAAATCTTAATAAACAACAACCTACCTATCATCTTTCAATTAAAAGATATTTTATATTTATTTAAAATATTATCTGTTTTACATCTTTCTATGAGATTAAGAGAGGAAATAAAAGAGAAGACTGGTTTAGAAAGTATAGGTTTTGAGATTATAGGGGATATTGCTATTGTGGAATTTCCTAAATCTCATGAGATAAGAGGGGATATTAAGGAAAGAATTGCTGAAATAATTAGGAAATACAATCCAAATGTTAATGTTGTGGTGGAAAAGGTTGAGGATGTTTCTGGAACATATAGGGTTGCTAATCATGTTCTTATTAAGATGTGGGATAGAAAAGAATTGTTAGAGAAACTTCCTAAGGAATTTAGATCTCTAAGTTGGGAAGAAACCTTGCATGTAGAATATGGTGTTAGATGTTTGCTGAATATAAACAAAACTTATTTTTCTTCCAAATTAGGATTTGAAAGAAAAAGAATTGCTGAACAAGTAAAAGAAGGAGAGAAAATATTATTATTGTTTGCAGGTACAGGTATTTTTGGATTAGTTATTGCTAAGAAAAAGAATGTTAGAATTGATGCTGTAGAGATAAACCCTTATTCTTGTGAGTATGCAGATAGAAACCTTAAGATCAATAAGTTGACAGACAAGATAATTATATATTGTCAAGATGTTAAAGGATTTATTAATCAAAGAGATACGCTTAATTACGATAGAATTTTAATGCCTGCTCCCAAGGATGCTCCAGCATATTTAGAGAAAGTAGTTGAAAAAGCAAAACCCAATACTATTATCCATTATTATTTTTTTGAAAATATAAGTAACATAGGCGAAAAATCTATTAAAGAAAGGTTTTCTCATTTACCTGTTAAGGTATCTTGTTATAGGAAAGTAGGTAGTATAGGTACTAAAACTTATAGAGTAGTAGTTGATCTAATTAAAGTATAATTCAAAAAATATATATTCTCAGGTGTTAAACTTAATTATATGGTTTCATATAAGCTTGTATTATATTTGTCGGGGGGAGTTCTCTTATTTGTTATATTATATGGAGTGTACAAGATAATAACTTATGAAGATACATCCGATATCTCTAAAAACTGTATTTACATTAAAGGAAATATTATAGAGAGCATTTCATATGATGAGTTTAAGAAAAAATATAAGAATTTTGCACCAAAGAACTATGTTTCCGATGTGGAGTGTTCTTTATTGACTAATTCTGAAAATAAGACAATATTCTATTGTCCCTCTGAAAAGGCAGTTTATGAAGCATACAGGGATTGTAAAGGTGCAAAGGATATATTGAGAACATTTATGGAATGATTTACTTTAATCTCTTTTTACTCTCATTATGATTTTGGTTGATCCTAATACCCAATACTCTACATTAATCCCTTCTTCTAAATTGTTTTTAACATCATCAGATATTATGGCATCCATAATTTCATAAGTTTCTAAATCCATTATTTGTGCTGTGTTTTCATCATTTATCATAACAACTTGAGCATCTCTTTTATCTATGATAGGAGCAGGTATTTTGGCATCTCCAGGTTTTGTTATTTCTTTCTTTTTTCCATCAAGCAAAGAAACAGCAACTATTCTTGCTTTTGCTGACCCATGTTTTCCAGGTTTTGATACTGAAACATCTGTTACTCTACAAACAACATCATCAATGAGAATGAAATCTCCTTTTTTGTATTGTTTTGCCTCTTTTAGTGTTGTTTCCATCTATCCCACCTCTTATAATGCCTTCATGGATTTTACAAAATGTTATGTTTTAATCTTTAAATAATTTACTATTTTTATTTTTATCATATTTATCATAGGGGGTGGTGGTGATGCGCTTAAACAAGAATATGAATTCATTAGAAACTTTTCTTTGGATATGTTAGGAGTAGATTTTATAACAAGAAGACCAAGGTTATCTTTACATATAATATACGATATAATTTTTGAAATAGAAGAATATGGAAACAATTACGGAATATTACTTCAATCTTCATTAAATTTTCATAAAAGTGTAAAAGAGGAGCTTGTTTATTCTATATCTTATTCTATAGGAAAAAGCATGGAGGAGTTTTTATTACCTTGTTTGGTTAAACCCATATATAGAATCGTAACAAGTGATGTTAATAATTTTGATTATATTCGTGGTATTTTGAGTAATGTCTATGGAAAATTATATGAGTTAATATCAAGGGAATTGGTATTTTATGCAATTAATTATTTTGATAGTGAAATCATTTTACCTAATGAATTGGAGGGTAGGTTGTTTGTTTGTTATAGGAATAATGATGGATCTTATACTGTGAGACTTAATTACAATAGCAGAATTGAGGTTGATGGTGTAATGTATAAGGA
>WAOB01000073.1 GCA_015521505.1 Nanobdellati archaeon
ATCTATACCTTTACTTTACGACAATGTAGGCATCTCCACCACCTCACCACAAGCAAAACTCCACATAAAAGGCAAAGACCCTTCTACTGGTTTGAGTTTGTACACTGAAGAAGGAGATGTGAATTTATCTGGTGTAGTGTATGTTAATACAAGCACTTTTAGAGGAGGCATAGGATTAGGAAAGAAATACAACATACCTTATAATCCAGGATCACCACCTTATCTTGTGTATATAACACCTTACGAACCAAACACAGGCTCAGCGATAGAACTTAAAGCTAATGGATCTCAGAATCGATATCCTCACGGACCTTATATTGATTTCAGTAATAATATAACTGATGAGTATGATGTTAGGATTATGCTTTATAGTGATAATGCATTAGGAATAATAGGGGGAAACCTGGGCATAGCAACTACCAATCCAACCTATACCTTACAAGTAGGGAATGCTGGTGATGGAACATCTGCAATAGCGAATGCGTGGAATACATTCTCAGATGTAAGATTTAAGGAAAATATAACAACAATAACTAATGCCTTATCCTTAGTTAGACAATTAAGAGGAGTTAAATTTAAGTGGAAAAACTCATCAAAGGAAGATATAGGTTTGATTGCTCAGGAAGTTGAGAGTATTTTACCAGAGGTGGTTTATGAAGATTCAAACGGTTATAAAGGCATTGCCTATGATAAGTTGGTTGCTGTTTTAATTCAAGCAATAAAAGAACAGCAAGAGATTATAGAGAAGCAAAATCGTACAATACAGGCAATACTCTTTGAACTTTGTAATTTGAGCCCTAACACATCATTATGCAACTAAAACTATTTAAAGATTTAGATGCAAAATAATAAAATATGGATCCTAAGAAGGATAATGTGTTTTTTATTTTGATTAGTTCTTTATTAACTGCTATAAAAGAATGGAGATACTTAATAATCTTTATGTTTCTTGGTATTCTGAACATTTACTTACTTATAACTTCCGGTTTGGATATACTAACAAATACAAAAAGTATTATTTACATTTTTACTTTTGTGGTTTTAATATTTGGTTATCATCTCTCTTTAGGATATTTGGGAAGAAAATCTTATGGCAAGAAACCTTTAGAATTTTTTGATTCAATGATGAGAGCATTTTATTCTACCGTGATCTTTTTATTATTCTTTGTTTTGTGGTTTGCAACAGTATATGTTCTTTCAAAATTTATTGACAGTATTGTCCTTTCTGTTGTACTTTCATTAGTATATGTTATGATCTCAACATCAGTTATATTAGAAAACATAAAAGTATTCTTTTTAGAAAAAGAGATTTTTTCTCTTTACCATGTATTTTTGAGATTAGGAAACATTAGGTTTTTGGCTGCATTTTTCATTACTTCCCTCTTGTCTACTCTACTTTATCCTTTAGGTTCTTTACTTAGCAATTTGCTGGGTAGTACTCTTACTTCATTATTATATTATAATCTTCTCTACTCTATAATAAACGGGATTATTGTTGGTTATATCACTTTGTTTATAATAATTTTCTTCTTTAAGACTATTGATCTAGAAAACGAATAGAGTATTTTAATATTAAAGATATTACTATAAACAGTGCTATAGAAATATAGAATAATTTTACAATTAACGAAACATTCATAGAACTAAGGAAAAGTAAACCTATGCTTGCTGTTATCAATGCAAAACTAGAAAAAAGGAATAGCCAAATTCCTTTTTTGTTATCTTTACTCCATTCATACTTTCTTTTAAAAGAAACCCTTTCTTTACTAAATATCAGAATACTAGATAGAGAGATAATTAACAAAATTATTCTTTGGTATTCAACTAAATCATTGCCTTTCATAATGTTTGTAAGAAGATAAAAACAGATGTATTGGATAAATAGTACAAGATGAGAAACAATATTTTTGATTCCTTTATGAAAGTATGGTAGTAAGATAAAAAAGAAAATTAGCACAAAACCATTTATCAATAAGAGAGATCCGAATGCAAGCTTATTCGCATTAGAATATAATCCAAAAGCTGCTAGTAGCATATTAATTAAACTAAAAACATAACTTAGGTACTGTATGGTTTTTTCAGAAATTGATATAATATCTACATTAATTTTTATCTTTGCTTTTGCTTGTTGTTTATTCATTGACAATCACCGTTTTACCTTTAGGAGAGGGAACAATCTTTATTTTGCCTTTAATGTTCTCTATCTTTAAGTTACATTTATATATTTCATACATGAAAACTGCAAATGCTGTTATCTCAGAGTGTGGTTGGTTACCTATTGATATGTTGTAGTCAGAAACATCATACACCCATCCTGGAACTTTCTCTGAACCCACAATAATGCATAGATTAGCATCTCTTAATTTTTCAATAACTTTTTTGTAGTTTTCTCCATACATTGTTAAATGTACTATCTTATATCCTTTATTTTTAAGATCTTTCATTTTGAGTTTGGGGTTTTTTACATATTCTATCTTATTTATTGTCTTTCCCCATTTTTCTTCCATTGAAGTTATGTTCTTTTCGAGAACACTATCTTTCTCTCCAGAGTAGTATATTTCCTTCACATTAAATATTCTGGCGGATAAAAACAGATGAGTAGTAATTCTTTTATCTCTTTCTTTTCTATGACTTAATCTGAATAATAATATCATATAATCACCATAAAATATTTATACATCTTTATGACAATATATTTTTATATAAGTATTGTTTGGGTGAGGTAACATGACAAAAATTATTGCCATCGCATCAGGTAAAGGAGGAGTGGGGAAAACTACATTGACAACAAATCTTGCAGCCTCGTTGGCAAATCAAGGTAAAAAAGTAGTTGTAGTGGATGCTAATCTTTCAGCACCAAATTTAGCAATACATCTCGGCATACCAACCGTATCTTTAATAACTCTTAACGATGTAATGAAGCATAATGCATATATAACACATGCACTTTATAAACATCCATCTGGATTTTATATTGTGCCTGCAGATTTAGACGAGATAGAACATAATTACGGGGGATTAAAACATGCTTTGAGACAATTATTAGGTAATGCTGACATAGTTATATTAGACGCAGCGCCTGGAGTTAATAAAGAAGTAGATGCTGCAGTTAAAGTTGCTGATGAAGTTCTATTAGTTGTCACCCCAGATGAAGCATCTTTAAGAAATGCAATTCTTCTAAAAAGACACATCGATGAATTAGGAAAATCAGTTACGGGAGTGGTAGTTAATCAGGCAAAGAATGTTCATTATGAATTAAGCGATAAAGAGGTTGAAGAAAGACTAGGAGTTAAAGTTTTGGGAAGAATAAGATATCATAGAAAGTTTAGGGAAAGTATAGCAGTAGGAATGCCTTTCGTTGATATAGCAAGAGGAACAGAACAACAGATGATTATAGAAAATATAGCAAAAGCAATTGCAGAAGGCAAACATGAAAATCTGTCTTTATGGCAAAAATTTGTTGCATTTTTAAATAGAGATATTGTAATTTGGAGTGAATAAAATGTGGGAGATTTTCTTTTTTACAGGCATTATTTTTTTATCTCTCGGATTTTATGAACTTAAAAAAGTTAAATTTTCAAATGCAGGTTTATCTCCTATCTTAGAACATAAGGCCAATGCTTTGAGGGAAGATAATAAACCAACAGTTATACCTTTGAAAATAACGGTGCAACCAGAGGTTCAGAAAAAGGATAAAAACCAAAACAATATATCTTTTGTACCGTTAGAAGACACACAAAATATAGAGAGCGACATCGAAGAGAAGAAAAGACTATGGGAAAATCATTGGATAGTTAAAAAAGTTAAAGAGAGATTTGAAAATAAAGGTGAAACGGCTTTTGTGGACGATTCCTCACAACAACATCCTAAAAATAATAATGTTCAAGTTTTCAGCTCCTTGTTAGAGAATGTTGAGTATAATGATTCAGCAGAAGACATAGAAAAAAAGAATATTGAGCAAACACCTTTACATCAAGAAGAACCACCTTCCAATCTATCCTCTACAATACAAGAAGATGCGAGTTCAGATGCAGGTAAAGACGAAAAACCAGAAGAAAAAGAGAAGAAAGAGAAAGAGTTCGATCCTTTCGAGGTGTTAGGATATTAGATCTTGTCCGTGAGTTTGTTATGAGAAATTTTTTCCATCTCTCTTATCCTAATTGCTATCATCTTGTTTATCCTTTGCACTTCTTTCCAATTCCCTCTTAACACCATTTGCCTTTTCATCTCTTGCAATGTTTTCAAATCCATAGAGCCCAACCCTCCTATCCACTTTATTTTGTATTAACTCATTTCAATATACAGCATCGTGTGTATCATAAATTATTACAAAAAATCTTTTTAAATTTATCGCTGATTCAATGATGTGATATTAAAATAGTTGGAATTTTATATATTTAAATATTTCTATACTGTATCATATATCTTATACAGTATATTTAATTGCTAATTTCTATTACTTTTTTCATGATCATATCATAAATATTTTGTGAAAATGCTTTTATTTCCCACTGTGCATGCTTTTGCATTCTTTTTTGACAGAACTCTAAGAACCCATCTATTTTCGTTGTTTTAGTGTTTGGTTTTTTCAACAACCCGCCCATTACAATTACAGATCCGGTGTTGGTTGGTAATATACTCCTCGAATCTTCTCCTTTGATTTTGTACTTTTCTATTAATTTCTTATATGTTTCGTAACTTCTCTCTATAATTTCCACATATTCCTTTAATGCTTCTTTGTTCGAGTATATTGTGTGGGGTATTGATATAAACAATCTCTTGTTTTTATTCGTATGAAATATCACGTATCTCTGGCTTTGTTGCTGATATCCAAATGATTGGTGCCTTACTAATTGGTGTGTGGATGCCCTGCCTATATATTCTAAGACAAACAATGCCGTTCCATTTTCCACTTCAGTATCGTAACTAAAATCTATCATATATACACGAGGTTTGTCCTCTGATATTCTTTTATTTAAAATATCATAGAGTATTATTTTCTCACTTTTATTTCCTAAATTAACTTTTTCAATTTCCCTTCTATCTAATATCTCTATAGGACTTAATTCCACATCTCCGTACTTCTTTATAAGATATTCAAGACCTTTATTATAAATAGCATCTTCTATTATATGTCTTGTTGTTAGCAATATTTTATGTTCATTCTGCCAGTAATATGTATGTGGATTGCCATTAACATAAGAATAAACAACTTCTGGTTCTGAATAGTCATCCAATTTACCTATAAAATGATACATTCCAAAAGGAGATGTATGTCTTTCTTCAGGGTGTTCTGATGTTAAATGAAACGTGTTTTTTATATATTCATAGAACTTTGCCAATGTGTTGTATCTCTCTACTATCTTGTTGTTTTCTTCATCAATAATCTCATATAATGGCCTTGCGGATACATCTATTTTAGCCAATCTACAATATGTTATTTTTCTTAGCGCGTTTATAAGAGATTTTTCATCTAATATTCTATAACTCTTTATTCTTTCCATACTATCACATAGATATATTATTTGGTAAATGTTTTAAATTTTATTATTTAATGATATGCCTATGTATAAAATACAACAGGTTAAAGATTTTCCTTTTGTAATTTATGAAAATTTGTGTCCAGTTTGTGGTAAAGGAATATCTATAGAAGAGATTATAAACAAAAGATGTAATATTAAGAATATTGATTTTGATAAAATAGGGTCGCACATAGATAATGAATATAAAGAATTTGAAACATATTTTAAAGATAAGACAGGTAAAACTCTGAGAGCAATACAGGTATTGTGGAGTAAGAGAGTTCTTGGAAATAAGAGCTTTTCTATAGAATCCCCTACTGGAACAGGTAAAACACTCTTTGGAATTTCAATGGCAGCATTTTTTTCCAAAAAGAACAAGAAATCTTACATTATAGTACCTACGACATCTCTTTTAGAACAGGTTGTGTTGAGATTCAATCAATATTTTAATGATGTAAAAATTCTTTACTATCACAAAGATATGAAAAAAACCGAAAAAGAGGAGTTTCTTAATAAGTTACAAAACAGGGAATATGATGTTCTTATAACTACTGCTGCTTTTTTATCTAAATCTTATTCTTATTTAGAAGGCAAGGTCTTTGATTTTGTCTTTGTTGATGATTTGGATGCTGTCTTAAAAGCATCAAGGAACGTTGATAGGATTTTAAAACTTATAGGTTTTAAAGAAGAAGAGATTAGAAAGCGAAAAGTTTTGTATGATAATAAGAAGGGTATTTTGGTTATCTCTACTGCAACAACAAAACAAGGAAGGGCCTCTTTGTTATTTAGATCTCTTTTAGGGTTTGATGTGAGTCAATCATACCATACTGTTAGAAATGTAGATGATTATTATTTTTATGATGGCAATCTTGAAAAAAGAATATTAGAAGATGTTAAAATGCTTGGAAAAGGAGGATTAATTTTTACACAGACAGAAGAACAAGCACAGGAATTATGGGAAAAATTTATAAATGCAGACATTAAAGCGGGTCTTGTTGTAGGCAATAAAGAAAGCGACTTAGAGAAATTTATCAATGATGAGTTAGATATCCTTATAGGAATAGGCGTGAGCTATGGTAAGCTTGTGAGAGGTTTGGATTTGCCTAAGAAGATTAGGTATGCTTTATTTTATAGGGTTCCTGGGTTTAAGATTTATCTTAAAGATATTGAGAATTTATCAGATAGAGTAGTTGTTATGTTAATAAATTCTTTTAGAGAACATCCATTGATTAAGGATAGATATTATTCCATAATTAATGATATCACAAAATCTAAGGAACTCTTAGAAGAGATATTCAAGAATAAAGAGTTTTCTTATGCGAGACAAGGAATAGTAATCAAGGAAGACCATATATTTTTTCCAGATATACGAACTTATATTCAAGCAAGTGGTAGAACCTCTAGGATGTATTCTGCAGGCATTACTAAAGGATTGAGTATTGTTTATGATGAAAAGGAATATATCGATGCGTTGGTTTATAGAGCATATTGGTATGATATAGAATTTAAAGAACGCTCTTTGGATGCTATTGAAAAAACATTGGAAGAGGTGGATAGGACAAGAGAAGAAATCGATAAAGTAAGAGAGAGCGAGGAAATAATACAACCCGTTCTTTTTATTGTTGAATCTCCTACTAAAGCAAAACAGATTTCACGATTTTATGGAAAACCTGCAGTTAATGTTTATGGAAATCAAGTATTTTATGAGATATCAACTGGAAAGTATTTATTGATAATTACGGCATCTTTAGGACATGTTGTTGACTTGATATCCAAAGAATATCTTTATGGAGTGGAAGTCATTCAAGATAGTAAGTTAGTAATACCCCATTACGGTACAATAAAAAAATGTAAAGATTGTATGCAACAATATGTCGATATTAAACCTAAGAATTGTTTATGTAGAAATGTTTCTGATTCAAAAGACATTATTTTTAATATTTATTCTCTTTCTTCAGATGTTTCTGCAGTTGTTTTAGCAACAGATCCTGATAATGAAGGTGAAAAAATAAGTTGGGATATAGGTAATTTCTCAAGTTTGAGATCAAACATCTATAGGGCAGAGTTTCATGAGGTTACTAAAAAGGCAATCGATGAAGCATTAGAAAACTTGAAAGATATAAATGAAAATTTGGTTAAATCTCAAATTGTTAGAAGGGTTGAAGACAGGTGGATTGGTTATAAATTGAGCAGTATTTTGCAAAAAACATTCAACAATAAAAACCTTTCTGCTGGCAGAGTACAAACTCCTGTATTGGGATGGGTTATTGACAGATTCTATAAAAACAAAGAGAAAACAGAGGTTTATTATGTTAATATTAATGACAAGATCATAGAATTAGGAGAAAAAATTAACGATCTTAAAGATAAGATAAATGGAGATGTTGAAGTAGTTATTAAATTTCTCTCTTCTGAAGAAAGAGAAAAAAGGCCTTTACCCCCTTACACTACAGACGAGGTTCTGCGGGATATTAATAGGTTATTGAAAATACCTTCTAATGAAGGTATGAGAATATTACAAACTTTGTTTGAAAATGGTTTGATAACCTATCACAGGACTGATTCAACGAGAGTAAGTGAGAAAGGTATGGTGATTGCTAGAACATATTTAGGTAACGATTTTCATCCGAGAAGTTGGGAGATAACAGAAGGGGCTCATGAGTGTATAAGACCAACCAGACCTGTAAGTAGGGCAGATTTAATTGCTATGATAAAGGAAAATACCTTGACTTTATCTGATTCTTTGAGAAGGGAGCATCTTGCGGTGTATGATTTAATATTTAGAAGGTTTATGGCTTCTCAGGCAAAACCGTATAAGGAAAGAGTAGTTAATGTGGAGATAGATATAGGTGGTGTTAAGATAGAGAAAGAGATTGTTGTTAGATACGAGGGCAAGGCGTATGAGTTGTATCCTTATGTTGGTAGAGCAATCGAGTTGGAGGAAGGTAAATACAGAGGAAAGATTTTCATCAGAAAGATTTCTAAATATCCTCTCTATACCGAATCAGATATTATTGGGTTGATGAAAGAAAAAGGTATTGGTAGACCAAGCACTTATGCGACAATATTGCAGAAACTTTACAAGAGGGGATATATTGTGAGAAAAAATAATAGAGTTGTTCCTACAAAAAGAGGTATTGAGGTGTATACTTTCCTCGTAGAGAATTATGAAAAATTTGTTTCAGAAGAAACGACAAGAGAGATGGAAGAGATCATGGACAAGATTGAGAAAGGCGAGGAAAATTACTTGAATGTTTTGTTTGATTTATATAAGGAGATAGATAAGATAAAATGAATCTGCATGGTTAATATTTTTACCCACCTATATAAAATATTTAAAAATCTTTTCTCACAAAATAATCTTATTATTTAAGGTGATTCCTAATGAAAACAAAACTCCACTCCACTCCACGTACGAGTTTAACAACCAATCACAAGGAGGGGAGTGGAGAAGAGATAAGTAATGAGACAACAAGGAGAGGAAAGATAAGAAATAACAACAACATCGAGAGGAGAGGAGAGGGACAAGTAATAAGATATAATATCTTAGGAATGAAAGAGAAGACAAAATATAATGCTACATGCTCAAATTCCTATAATACTTCCCAACACTCAAATGAAGAGAGTATAAGAGGCACATCTCCACTTAACGATATTACATACCAACAGATAAACCAACTACACACCAACCCTCCTCTATATTCTAACAACTCCTTCCATCTACTAAAATCCTCAACAAAACTACTAACTATATTATCCCTAACCTTCCTACTCTTAACATCTTCCCTACTTCTAATCTCTTATCAAAACAAAGTAGATTTCACAAAAGCTTGGATTCCTTTAAACCAAATAGCCATAAGTTATACCAACCCTTCAAATATACTAGGAAACAACAACAAAATAGACACCATCTTCTTAGATGTAACTTTACAAAACATCTCAGATACTTATGGTTTAGTATCTTCAAGTGTTTTAAACATAGGCGGTATTAACTCAGCTAGCAGTATAATATCATCAGGAAAAATCTTTGGTAGTAATGGTTTGGAGATAAGTAAGGGAGATATAAACTTATCAGGAATATTATACGTAAACACAACAACGGGTAATGTTGGTATTGGAACGAGTGATCCTAAGACATTGTTGTATATTAAAAAATTGCCAGTTAATTATTCCTTTGGAATTTATGGATCACCTCAACAAAATCGATATGGAGAGTATCTCCATAATTACATTATAGGGTGGACATCAGATATAGGAGCAGGAGAAGAAGATCAATACATTGTTTTAGCACCTTACGGACCACCTAAAATTCCTTCTGCTCCTGGTAATGGATATCCTCCTGCAGGCATATCTGGTTTTTTATATATTTTCAGAGGAACAGCTTCTTCCTGGAACAATAATGCAATATATTATGTATCTATACAGGTTGCATGGGATAGAACATACATATATTCTCATATTGTGTCTCCTGGTGCATTATTCAAACCTTTAAAGTTTTATCATATTGAATATAATGGAAGAAATTATACTGCTTTAAAGGTAAGTGATATTTCTGTATCTTCCCAATTAATATCATTTACAGGATATTGGTATAACGGAATTGACGGCATTAAGCCTTTCATAATACCCGTATCATCTGCAACAGAAGTCTCTCTTCTAACCGACAATAATGTTGTAGGAGCATATATAATAGAAGATAGGTCAACAGGTAATGTAGGCATCTCCACCACCTCACCACAA
Organism: Nanobdellati archaeon; assembly: GCA_015521505.1. Lineage (GTDB taxonomy): Archaea > EX4484-52 > EX4484-52 > EX4484-52 > JAADEF01 > WAOB01. Next base: position 10,263 of record WAOB01000073.1, read on the forward strand.
GCAAAACTCCACATCAAAGGCAAAGACACTTCTACTGGTTTGAGCTTATACACAGAAGGAGGAGATGTTAATTTATCTGGTGTAGTGTATGTTAATACGAGTAATAATATGTTATATAGAGATTCTAATTCACCCAGTAGTATTATAAAATATAAGATAAACGGAACAGACAGAGGATGGACTGGTTGGGCCTCTTGGATGAAGGGGGTTGGGATATATAATGATGTTTCCCGAGCTTTATTGGTAGTGGGAGATAATGGTAATGTAGGCATAGGCACCACCAACCCAACAGAAGCCCTCTATGTAGTAGGTAACATCTACGCAACAGGAACCATAACCCAAGGTTCAGATATAAAACTAAAAACCAACTTAACATTACTAACAGGAGTTTTAGATAAAATATCCAAAATAAATGCTTACAAATACAAATGGAACAACTTAGCCAAAA